>JASHZA010000100.1 GCA_030042765.1 Candidatus Binataceae bacterium
GGTTGCGCGCGGCTACGCGTATCTTTGCTATCTCCCGCTCGACTGCGCTGCTTGGGGCAACGTAAGCCATGATTGCAAAATAATCGCGCGCGTTGGCGAGTTTGAAAAACCCCTTCAGCAAGCCACCCAAGTCACTGACTGAGCCGATCGCACCTTTGACCGTCGCAGGGCAGTAGAGTGAGAGGCTGCCGTCCTCGCTGGCCGCCGCTTCGCGTGGCAACTTGCCGCTGTGCTCGAACTCCTTCAACAGGCGGCCCGTGTCGTCCTTGCTCTCTTGAACATTGGGCTGGTCGAAGGCGTCGATGCCGAGAATCGAGCCGGCTGTGGCGGTTGCAATTTCCCACCGCATGAATTCCTCGCCGAGGCCGATTTTATCGTCGATTGAGATGCGGATGACCGGCGCTCCCGATCGCTCCAATGCCTCGACGGCCTCATCCTGAACCGGGTCGGCGCCGTTCGTGAGCCTGAGGTATGCGAAAATGCGGTCGTCGCCGTAATTCTGCGGCGTACCGATTGGTTCGTCGCACACCGGTACCAATCCGACGCCTTCCTTACCCGTGCTCTCGGCGATCAACTGTTCGACCCACAAGCCAAAGGTTGCTATCGGCGGAGACACGATAAACGTGAGCTTGTCGCGGCCCGAGCGCCAGAGAGTGCCTACGGCGGCGCCAAGTGATACGCCAGGATTATTTTCGACGCGCACACATCCGGCGGAACTGTGTTGCATCCGAACGGCGCGCGCCAGCACAGCGCCAACGTCTATCCCTGCTAGTGCGGCCGGTACCAGTCCGAAGTACGACAGCGCCGAGTACCGTCCTCCGATGTCGGACGGGTTCAGAAAAGTTTGGCGGAAACCGTTTTGGCGTGCGATCTTTTCGAGACTTGTACCGGGATCGGTTATGCCGACAAAACTGCGGCCTGCAAGGATTCCTTTGCGCGCCTTGAGTTGCTCAAAAAAATACGCGCACTGCGAAAGCGTCTCGACCGTACCGCTGGACTTGGTCGATACAACGAAGAGGGTATGGGCGATATCGACGCGCCTTTCGAGCGCGACGATTTGCGCAGGTATGGTCGAGTCGAGCACGTGCAGGTGCGGGTAGCCGGGTTCACTGTAGAACGTGCGTGCCATGACCTCGGGGCATAGACTCGAGCCGCCCGTACCCAGCACGACCGCGTCCAGAAAACCGTCTTTTCGCACCCCGTCGGCGAACTCGTGCAAGGTGGCAACCTGTGCGGTCATCTTCTCCGCAACGGTGAGCCATCCGAGTGCGTTGGCGATGATCGCCTGGTGCTCTCGCTCTTTCTTCCACAAAGTCGTGTCTTTGCGCCACAGGCGAGTCGGGAGTTCTTCCTTATCGAGCTTCTTGTAACAGGCGGCGATCTCGTTGTGCCAGGCTTTCGCACTTACGTTCTGGGCGTCGAGCGCTCCGGCGACGATCGCATCGCGCCGCCCCTTTATTACCGCGAGCAGATCATCGAACGAGTTGATGAAGGCGTCGACACCTTCCCTCTGCAGCTCTTCGCCTATGACGTCCAGATCCAATCCCGCCGCTGCGAGCCGCCTGACGATATCGCGGGCGCCAGCCAAGTCCTCCTCGAGCGTTGGTCGCGGCTCGCCGTGATCGCGAAACGCATCCATCGTAGCCGGGGGCATCGTGTTGACGGTGTCAGGACCGATCAACTCCTGCACATATTTGATGTCGCTATACGCGGGATTCTTGGTACCGGTGGAAGCCCATAGCGGACGCTGCACCCGCGCGCCCTTTGCCGCCAGGGCCTTGAAGCGATCGCTTTCGAAGAGCTCCTTGAAGCGTTGGTAGATAAGCTTGGTGCCGGCTACGGCGGCAGACCCGCGCAGCGCTGCGACGGCCTCGTCCGCCTTCAATTTGAGTTTTTCGTCAAGGCGCTTGTCGACCAGCGTTTCGACTCGGCTCACGAACACGCTTGCGACCGAGGCGACCCGGTCAATTGGAAAGCCCGCCTTGGTGCGCTTTTCAAGTCCTCGAATGTAAGCATCGGCAACCGCTTCATAATGCGCGAGCGAGAACATCAGGGTGACGTTGATGTTCATGCCTTCGCTAATGAGCTGCTCGAACGCAGGGATGCCCGCCGGCGTGGATGGCACCTTGATCATCAGATTAGGGCGGTCGACGAGCTTGAAGCATCTGCGAGCCGCGTCCAGCGTGCCCTCGGTATCGTTAGCCAGGCGTGGCGAGACCTCATAACTGACGAAGCCGGTCCGCCCTTGCGTACGCTCGTAAATCGGTCGCAATGCGTCCGCTGCCGTCCTGATATCAGTCGACGTAAGTGCATCGTAGATTTCTTCGACGCATTTCCCTGCGACGACCAATTCGTGGAGTTGCTCGTCGTAATCGGTCGAACCCGCGATTGCCTTCTCGAAGATCGTTGGATTCGAGGTCATACCGTCCAGCCCATCGTCCTCGATCAGACGGCGGAACTCGGCAGACGTCAGAAGGTCACGGCGGATATAATCCAACCATACGCTCTGGCCGAGGCGTTCCAGCCGGCGCAACCGGCTTTCAGAATTGCTCATCGTCATTGCTCGCGTGAGGTTAACTCGGCGCATCACTGCCGGACCAGCGTCCGGGCAAACGAATCCGCAAATTAGGTTAGCGCGAGAGCAGCCGTAGCGCGCGCTCGACCACATTTCGGGTCGTGAAACCGAAATGATTCATCAAGTCCTGGTACGGTGCCGAGGCGCCAAACGTATTCATCCCGATCACATCACCATCAAGACCCACCCAGCGATACCATGAAAGCGGCGACCCTGCTTCGATCGCAAGTCGCCGCCTTACCGCCACGGGCAGCACCGAGTCGCGATAGGTGGCGTCCTGACTTTCGAACAGTTCAAAGCTGGGCATGCTGACGACGCGCACGGCGCAGCCCCGCTTCTCGAGCTCCGGCTTCGCTTCAAGTGCGAGATGCACTTCGGTGCCGCTGGCAATCAATATGATGTCTGGAGTCTTTCCCGCCGTTTCGGCCAGAACATAAGCTCCTCGCGCCAGACCGTTGGCGGGCGCGAGCACCGTGCGATCCAACGTTGGGACCTTCTGCCGCGACAACACGAGCATCACCGGGCCCTCGCGGTGCTTCATTGCCAGGCGCCATGCGGCGCAGGCCTCGTTGGCATCGGCCGGCCGGATCACCGTCAGATTAGGAATGGCTCGCATTGCCGCCAAGTGCTCGATTGGCTGATGGGTAGGGCCATCTTCGCCCAGCCCGATCGAATCATGCGTGAAAACATAAACGATATGCAGCTTCATGAGAGCGGCGAGACGAATCGCCGGTCGGCAGTAATCAGTGAACACGAA
>JASHZA010000101.1 GCA_030042765.1 Candidatus Binataceae bacterium
GCATATTTTTCAGTCGCCGCGAGATAGTTCTTCGGCAGCGGATGGATCACTGTCGGACCGACTTCGATGCGAACGCTGTCGGGCATCTTCCAGAAATAAGTGCCCTCGAACAGTCCGATCATTCCTTCGGGCATGAACTCCTTGTACTTGCTCCAGTTGTCCATCGTAATGACGGTGCCCGTTGCAATCGTGACGGCCGCCGAGTCCGACAGCGCCGGATTGTCGGCACCCGCCGCCGATAGAGGCGTTCCGGCTTGCGTTAGAGGCGTTCCGGCCAGAATGATAGCGATCGTGAAAAGGATTCGCTTCAGAGATCCCATTGGTTCTCCTTGGAGGGGTGTGAAGCTGATTCGGTACCATGCGCCGCCTCTCCGGTTCAACGTTGACGATGCGAAGGGTGTTCTCGAGGTTTTCGAAGGGGAGCAGAATGCTTAAGTTCTACTTTAAGCTTGTGCGCCGAAGGCCCGCCTTTACTACCCATTCCCCCTCTGTTAGGCTGTGAAGTTAATTCAACGAAAAAAGGAAAGAAGCTAGACCTGATGCCTTTCGAGGTCGCCCGCAAGCGGGAAATCGTCCAAACCCACGCCAGGAGCGCCAATGACACCGGCTCGTCGGAGGTTCAGGTCGCGCTCTTCACCGCGCGCATCGAATATCTGACCGAGCATCTGAAGTCCCACGCGAAGGACCATCACTCCCGTCGCGGTCTGCTGCGACTGGTCGGTAAGCGCCGCCGCTTGCTCGACTATCTGCATTCCCAGGACTTCGATCGTTACAAGGGGCTCATTGAGAAATTGGGTATACGGAGATAGGCCGTATTCTTTCGGCTTCACGCAGCCCTGCGTCGGCCTGAATACTAGTGAAGGTCGGCCCGATAAAGCGTATCAGGCAAGAGGCTCCGCGGTTCCCCGCGATGATTAGTGCGCCTCCTCCTCTTCTTCTGCAGGTGTAAGCAAATGTATCGAAAGTTAGAGATCCAGTTTGCCGGCAGACCGTTGTCGCTCGAGACCGGTCGGTTGGCCAAGCAGGCGCATGGCGCAGTGCTGGCTCAATACGGCGACACAATTGTGCTCGCCACGGTCGTCTCGGCCTATCAGGGCCGTGAGAAAATCGACTTCCTGCCGTTGACGGTCGACTATCAGGAACGGACCTTCGCCGCCGGGAAAATCCCCGGAGGTTTTTTTAAACGCGAGGGGCGCCCCTCCGAAAAGGAGATCCTCACTTCGCGGCTCATTGACCGCTCGATGCGTCCGCTGTTTCCCAAGGGCTACGACAAGGAGACCCAGATCGTCGTTACCGTGCTCTCGGCGGATCGGGAGAACGACCCTGACATGTTGTCGCTGATCGCGACTTCGGCCGCGCTCGAGGTGTCCGACATTCCCCATAGCGGGCCGGTCGCTGCGGTGCGGATGGGACGTGTCGACGGCAAGCTGGTGGTTAATCCGGGTCTTGCCGACATGGAAAAGAGCGACGTCGCAATGGTTGTGGCGGCCAAGCCGGACTCGATCGTGATGCTCGAAGGTGGCGCCGACGTCGTGGATGAAGAGGCAATTCTCGAGGCCCTTTTTGCAGCCCACGAAGAGATGCGGCCGGTTTTCGAACTTCAAGAGGAGCTTCGCCGCCTCGCCGGCAAACCCAAGCGCGATTTCACACCCAAGGTGATCGATCCCGTGCTCCTTGCCGCGGTCAAGGATCGGATGAGCGCCGACCTCGAGGCCGCCCTCAAAATCAGTGGCAAGAAAGAACGCAACACCGCCGTCTACGCCTTATCGGATCGGGTTGTGGGGGAACTTGAGCCGCGCTTTCCGGAACGCTCGACCGAACTCGCGGAGGCGTGCGAAAAGGTTCTGCGCGACCGGGTTCGCCGCGTCATCCTTGAACAGGATCGCCGCATTGACGACCGCAGTTCGACCGAAATCCGGTCGCTCAGCGCCCAAGTTCAGGTGTTGCCGCGTACCCACGGTTCCGCAATTTTCACTCGCGGCGAGACCCAGGCGCTCGCCACGGTCACTCTCGGCACGTCGGCCGACGAACAGAAAATCGACGCGTTGATGGGCGAGCGCTACAAGAAATTCATGTTGCATTACAACTTCCCGCCGTTCTCCACCGGCGAGGTCAAGTTCCTGCGCGGCCCGTCTCGGCGTGAAATCGGCCACGGCGCGCTTGCCGAGCGCGCACTCACTCCGGTGTTGCCTCCCGAGGAGGATTTTCCTTACACGATTCGTGTCGTTTCCGAGGTTCTCGAGTCTAACGGCAGCTCCTCGATGGCGACTGTTTGCGGCGGCAGCCTCGCGCTCTTCGATGCCGGTGTGCCGGTCAAAGCGGCGGTCGCAGGAGTCGCGATGGGTCTGGTCAAGGAGGGTGAGCAGGTGCGAGTGCTTACCGATATCCTTGGCGACGAGGACCATCTAGGCGACATGGACTTCAAGGTCGCAGGCACCGCGGAAGGCATTACTGCGATCCAGATGGACAACAAGGTGGGCGGAGTCACGCGTGACGTGATGCGCCAGGCTTTACATCAGGCACGCGACGCGCGCCTGTTTGTTCTGAGCGTGATGCAGAAGGCGCTCGAGCAACCCCGCAAGGAAGTCTCGGCCTATGCTCCGCGAATCGTAACGCTACGCATCAAACCAGATAAGATTCGCGATGTTATCGGCCCCGGCGGAAAAGTCATCCGTGGCCTGGTCGAAGAGACCGGCTGCAAGATCGATATCGAGGATGACGGAACCGTTTTGATTGCATCCGCCGACGCGGCCGCGATGGAGAAGGCGATAAGCTCGATCCAGGCCATTACGGCCGAGCCCGAGGTCGGACGCATCTACCGCGGCAAGGTTCGGAAAATCGTCGAGTTTGGTGCTTTTGTTGAAATCTTCCCGGGTACCGACGGACTTCTTCACATCTCCCAGCTCGCCAAGGAGCGCGTCCGCAGGGTCGAAGACGTGGTGCACGAGGGGGACGAAGTAATGGTCAAGGTGCTTGACGTCGATCGCAGTGGCAAAATCCGTCTCTCGCTTCGCGAGGCGCAGGAAGAGCTCGAGCAAAAGGGCAAATAACGGGTCTCACGGAGGCAGGCGCTTTTGCCGTGACCGCCCAGTTGCAGCGTTTGCCTAAAACCAGTTTCTCAATCGTCTGACGGCGCGGCTATGGTGAAAAAGAGCGTTCTATCCAACGGGGTTCGAGTCCTGACCGAAACGATGCCGCAAGTGGTTTCAGCGACGATCGGGATTTGGGTCGAAAACGGTTCGCGCTACGAAGAGCCCCGCCAAAATGGGGTCTCGCACTTCATCGAACATCTGCTCTTTAAAGGCACCAAAAAGCGCACTGCCGCTCAAATCGCAGAAGAAATTGACGCCGTTGGCGGCGTACTCAACGCTTTCACCGGCAAGGAATACACTTGCTACTATGCCAAGGTTCTTGGAGAGGACTTGGCAATGGCCACCGACCTGCTTGCCGATCTCTTCCTCGAATCGGTCTTCGATCCCGCCGAGATCGACCGTGAGCGCCAGGTCGTGTTGCAGGAGATCTCACAGGCCGAGGATACTCCCGACGATTTTATCCACGACCTCTTCAACCTGCACTTCTGGCGCGGTCATCCGCTGGCGTTGCCAATCTTCGGCTCCGTCGAGACCGTCAATGCGATCAATCGGGAGGCGCTGATGGAGTTGATGGCCGAGCGGTACCGAGCGGCCCGTGTCTTCGTCAGCGCGGCCGGCGCCATCGACCACAATCGTCTGGTCGCCGATTGCGAGCGACTGTTCGCCTCGGTCGAGCGCGACGGCAGCATCGAGCAGATCAGCCCGCCGCGTGAGACCGTGATGGTACTGAACTATCCCAAGAAGTTGGAACAGGCCCATCTGTGTATTGGCGGACCCGGGATCAGCCAGGTCGCGCCCCTGCGCTACGCGGCTTACGTGATGAATACCGCGCTGGGGGGCGGAATGTCGTCGCGGCTGTTCCAGGAAGTGCGCGAGAAGCGGGGACGCGTGTACAGCATTTATTCGTTCCTTTCCGCGTTCCTTGATTGCGGTTATTTCGCGATCTATGCGGGTACCAGCCCGGAATGGGTCGACGAGGTGATCGAGGTGACCCTGAGCGAAGTCGCGAAGCTCCGCAGTTCGGGGATTACTCCGGCCGAACTCGAACGCGCCAAAAGCCAGCTCAAGGGAAATATGCTGCTCGGGATGGAATCGACCGACAGTCGCATGAACCGGCTGGCCCGCAACGAGATCTACTTCAAACGCGATATCCCGCTCGAGGAACTGGCGCGTGAGATCGAGAAGGTGACAAACGACCAGATCGTTGAACTGGCTTCCACCTGTTTCCAGCCAGATCGGATGGGAATGGTGCTGTTGGGTGACCTTAAAGGGCGCGAGCTCGGCACCGAGATTTGGTCGCCGCTGGGCTGAGAACGCACGTGAACCGGCCGAGCTTCGTACCGCTCGCTCACGCCGCACCTAATCCAGCCCCACTGGGTACAAGGGTTGCCGATGCGGTGAAAGTTGCGTCGCGGGCGGTGTTCACCTACTGATCCCTCAAGTGGCCGCGCGCAAGC
>JASHZA010000102.1 GCA_030042765.1 Candidatus Binataceae bacterium
GTTGCGCGAGAGGTTGGAAACTAATGGCTCGATTTTTCAATCGTCCTCGGATAGCGAGCTGATCATCCATTTGATTGCGAGCGCGCGCTGTTCGGACCTACCGGGTCGGGTGGCCGAGGCGTTGTCGCAGGTGCGCGGTGCCTATTCACTGGTACTGCTGACCGAGAGCGGGATGATTGCGGCGCGCGATCCTTTTGGATTTCGTCCGCTGGTGATTGGCCGCCTGAATGACGCGACGATCGTGGCTTCGGAGACCTGCGCGCTCGATTTGGTGCGCGCCGAGTATGTTCGCGAAGTTGAGCCCGGCGAGGTGATTGTAATCGACGATGATGGGATGCGATCGCTCCGTCCCTTTGCGCCAGCGCCGACGCGCCGGTGCATTTTCGGGTATGTCTATTTCGCGCGGCCCGACAGTCTGCTGTACGGCCGCAATGTTTACCAGGTGCGCAAGCAGCAGGGGCGGGCGCTGGCGCGGGAATGTCCGGCGGAGGCCGACCTGGTTGTGCCGGTACCGGATTCGGGTAATGCGGCAGCGCTTGGTTTTGCCGAGGCTTCGGGGCTGCCGTTCGAGATGGCGCTGGTGCGAAGCCACTATATCGGACGCACGTTCATCGAGCCGCGCCAGTCGATCCGCCATTTCGGGGTCAAAATCAAGTTCAACCCAGTCTCGGGTCTGCTCAAGGGCAAGCGTATCGTTCTGGTCGAGGATTCGTTGGTCCGCGGCACAACGCTCCGCAAGGTCATCCCGATGCTACGGCAGGCGGGCGCGCGCGAGGTCCACATGCGAATCGCAGCGCCGCCAACGACCAATTCCTGCTTCTACGGAATCGATACGCCGACACGCGAGGAACTCCTCGCCTCGCATCAGTCTATCGAGGAGATCCGCAATTACATCACCGCCGATTCGCTTGGCTATCTGAGCTGGGATGGACTCTATGCGTTTGTGGGCGGCAATCGCGACGGCTTCTGTGATGCGTGCTTTACGGGAGTATATCCTGTGGAAATTCCCAAGGACCACTTGCCACATCAGTTACATTTGTTCGACGCTGCCGACCATCTGAACGGCGCAGCGATCCGGCGCTAAGCTCTTATTATAGCGAACAGTCGGGAGGCTTCGGTGTTGCGGCTGCGCCCCGACAAGCTTTCGGACCTACTGGTCGTCGCTGGTCGCGAGTGCGTCGGCCATTGCCACGTCGCGGATCAACTCGGTGAGCGGTGCACGAGTCAGTGTGATCGAAACGAAATGCCCGGGCGAGGACAAGGTTAAGCAGAAACTGTAACCTTTATATTCGTAAAACGAATGCATTCCGATCCAGTACACCGCTCCCACCGGCGCGCTCATCTCGGGATCCTTCAGGCCGATGTCGAGGATGGCGTCGCGGCTGCCGCGGTAGAGTGTGTAGGTTACCGGCCGGCCGTCAGTTAGACGGTCGAGGCGTCCGCCGCTGACCTGATATCCAGTAGGAGCAAAATTGAAGAGGTCGTCCGGCATGTCAGCTTCCGAATAGGAACGCCCTATGTCTTCGCGCATCCCAGCGTCCGGTTGACCGCTATCACGACGATCCATCACCCAAGCGAAATCCGTGCCGTTGCGATCGCTGGGCACATTAGGAACGAAATAGCGGGTGAGTGAATCGTATTTAATGATGGCAAGGTCGAAGACCGGTACCGGATGGAATTGTGTGGCCGGTGCCGGAGTCCCGGAACGGCCGGAATAAACCGCCAAGAACAAGAGCACAGCCGCGGCGGCGGCAATCGGAGCCCAGACGTGCGTTTGCCGCATCGGCCAGAGAAATCGTCGGTCCGAATCTTGCCCGCGGGTAGATAGATTCCGGCCGATGAAGTTCGGGTCCGTCATTTCGCCGATCGCCGCTCGAATCCTAAGATGCACTTCGGCGGGAACTTTCACGATATTCGTATGCTGGCGAACGAGAACCTTGAGCGACCGCTCCTCAGCCAAACGCGTCCGGCAGGCGGTACAGCCTCCGACGTGGCTATCGGCCAGCCGGCGCTCACGAGAGGCCAGCTCGCCGTCAGCATGTGCAGACAGGAACTTATCGACGTATTCCCTGCAGTCCATTTCGGTCGCCCACTAAAACAAACATCACTTTCGTCACACCGACTGACGAGGCAGCGGCCGGCCATCAATTGATTGCAGTATGTTGACTAATTGGCGCTGTCAAGAGCCTGTTTTGCCGCGCGAAACTGCGGCCTTCAGCATGGCTTTGCGGATCATGGCGCGCGCGCGCGACACGCGAGATTTCACCGTGCCTAGCGGAATCTCGAGCACGTCAGCAATTTCCTGATAGTTCAGTTCCTGCACGTCAACCAGAATCAGCACTTCCCGAAACTCGGAAGGTAGCGAGTTCAGAACCACTTCGAACCGCCGCGCGGCCATGCGTGTGGCGATTAACTCTTCCGGATTGCGCAACGGCGGGTCGTCGACCAGGCTGCGAGTTTCCGCCTGATGATCAAACTGCTCTACAGTCGCGGCCAACTGTTCGCGCGTATGGCGGCGGCAGTTATTGCGAAAATTGTTATAGAGAATGGTAAGCAGCCAGGCCCGGCAGTTTGTGCCAATCTTGAACTGGTCGAAAAATCTGTAAGCTCGCAAAATGGTGTCTTGGAGCAGGTCCTTCGCGTCGTCGGAATTGTGAGTTAACCGCAGGGCCGCGGTGTAAACCGCGTCCAAATGCGGCAAGGCGACTTGTTCGAACAAGTGTCGCTTCTCCCCGGAACTGAAGCGTCTTGCACCCATATGTTGCAACCGCGAACATAGCACCTGTTTGGAGATAAGTCCTAACGCGAAGAGATGGCGGTGTGGGTAAAACTTGCCCGGTGTACAGGCAGAGCGAGAGAGTTGTGCCGGACTTTGAGGCGGTCGCAAAAATGCTGGGTCGGCTTTTGCCCTGGTAAACGCTTTTCAAGTGTAAACTGCCCCGTATCCTGATAGAGGAAGCTGTTCCCGAAGGGAGAGGAATGTCATGGATAAACGCAGAGTCGTTGGAGCGATGCTCGCAGTCACGGTCGGAATAATGTTTCTGGCCCAGCCCATCTTCGCCGACGATACGGCCAAGCCTCAGGGAGCGGACCAGGCTGGCGTGAAATGCATCGGTGGCAACAGCTGCAAGGGCCAGAGTTCTTGCATGACCGCGAGCAACAGTTGCAAAGGCCAGAACGCCTGCAAGGGCAAGGGTTGGGTTACTGCCGCAAGCGCGCAGGAATGCACCCAAAAGGGTGGCCACGCCGAGAAGAGCAGTTCACCGGCAGGTTGAAGGCCCGACGGAGATTTGGAAGTGAACCGCCGCGAATTCCCCGCATGCAGAAGAAAGCGATGCTGGCTCAGCGACGGCCTCGTGACGGCCGTGGGACCGTGGCCCGCGCCATCGCCGGGTGCAGCATCGTGAGCAACTGGCCGAGCGTGTAGCGCAGTTTATGCCGAGGCACGATCGCGTCGAGCATGCCGTGCGCGAGCAGAAATTCCGCCGTTTGGAAATCCTCGGGTAATTGTTGGCTGGTCGTCTGTTCGATTACGCGTCGTCCGGCGAAACCGATCACCGCACCAGGCTCGGCGAGATTCAGATCGCCCAAGCTCGCGAAAGACGCGGCAACGCCGCCGGTGGTTGGATCGCACAGCACCGACAGATAGGGGATGTGCGCGTCGCGGAGGCGGGCGACTGCGGCTGACACCTTCGCCATCTGCATCAGAGAGAGCACCCCCTCCTGCATCCTCGCACCGCCGGACGCGCAGAAGACGACCACCGGCAACGGGCGCCTCAAAGCATGGTCCATCAGGCGTGCTATCTTTTCGCCGACAACCACGCCCATGCTGCCGCCCATGAAGTTGAAATCCATGACAGCCACCGCCGCAGCGCGTCGCTCAATTTTACCCGTGCCGGTTACCACGGCGTCGTTGCGGCGTGAGGCTTGCCGAGCCGATTCTATCCGCTGGGGATAAGGGCGCGTGTCGACGAACCCAAGCGGATCTCCTACGGCCAAATCAGCGAAAAGCTCACGCCAGGTTCCGCGGTCGATGGTAATCGCAAGCCTCTGTTCGACGGTCAGCCGCAGGTGATGTTCGCACTTGGGACAGACGTTTAAGTTGCGTTCGACCTCTTTGCGAAAGGAGATCTCCTTACAACCCGGGCACTTCAGCCAGATATCGTCAGCCGAGGAATTGACTGCCGGCGGGGCCGGGACGCTAGCCTGTTTTTGAACCGCCATCGAACTACTCCGCCGCTGCGATGGCATTGCCAGCGCTGGCCTTGCGCATAGCCGCCTTGAGTGAACCGACGAATTCGCCGACGACCGAGACCAGCCGCACGGAGCCCGCATTGTTTTCGATCAGTTGCGAGATGGCGCTGCCTACGACGACCGCGTCGGCAAAGCTGGCGACGTGTCGGGCCTGGGCGGGGGTCGAAATCCCGAAGCCGACTCCGATCGGCAGGCTCGTAACGCTGCGGAGGTCGCGCACATTGGTCTCGAGGTCCGCAGCCATCTGAGCGCGCGCGCCGGTCACGCCGGTGACCGACACATAGTACAGGAATCCGCTGGCCGAGTGAGCGATGACTCGGCTTCGCGCGATCGGGGTGGTCGGCGCGAGCAGGTAAATTATGTCGACGCCCGACGCGCGGGCGGGTTTCGCCAGTTCCTCCGCCTCTTCGGGGGGTAGATCGACGACGAGCAGGCCGTCGATTCCAGCGCGTGCGGCGTCGGCGCACAGCCGCGTGCATCCGTAGTGCAGAATCGGGTTGAAGTAGCCGAAGAGAATCAAGGGTATCTGCGTAATCTTGCGCAAGTCGGCAACCATCGAGAGGATCGCCGGCAACGTTGCGCCCGCGGCGAGTCCCCGTGCGGAGGCACGCTGGTTTGCGGGCCCATCCGCCATCGGATCGGAAAACGGCACTCCCAGTTCGATCAGATCCGCGCCGCGCGCCTCGAGCTCGATCACAAGCTGGCGCGTAGTCTCGAGATCGGGGTCGCCTGCAACGATGTACGGGATCAGAGCGCTATCCCCGCGCTCCCGCCGTTCGTTGAATCTCTTCTCAATTCGGCTGCTGCTACGGCTTTGCTGTTGCATCACAGGCTCACTCCGAGCGCGCGGGCGACGGTTTGCATATCTTTGTCTCCGCGGCCGGAAAGGTTGACGATCATGATCTGATCGCGGGAGAGCGTAGAGGCAAGCTTTACGGCGTGAGCGATCGCATGGGCGCTCTCGAGCGCTGGTATGATTCCCTCCGCCTCGGAGAGCAGCTTGAGCCCGTCGAGCGCCTCG
>JASHZA010000103.1 GCA_030042765.1 Candidatus Binataceae bacterium
CCTGCCTGACGCAGGCCCGCTATGGCATCGCATGGGGTGCGATTGGTGCGGCTCGGACCTGCTATCAATGCGCGCTCGATTACGTAAAGTCGCGCAAGCAGTTCTCACGTCCTTTGGCTGGCTATCAGATGGTACAACGAAAACTGGTCGATATGCTGACCGAGATTACCAAGGGGCAACTGGTGTGCCTCAGGCTCGGGCAGATGAAGGACGCGGGTACGATGAGGCCGGAGCACGTCTCCCTGGCCAAGCGGAACAACGTCAACGCGGCGCTCGAGATCGCGCGGATGGCGCGCGACATGCTGGGCGCCAACGGGATCGTCAACGAGTATCCGGTGATTCGTCACATGCTGAACCTTGAGACAGTAAATACCTATGAAGGCACCTATGACGTGCAAACGTTGATCCTGGGCCGCGAGATTACCGGGGAGAGTGCTTTCGACTGACCGGTCGGCTGCGAATTCGATCGGCCGGTATGGGCGGCGAAGGGAACCCCTGCGGTCTCCAATCGCCCGCCCACACCGAAATTTCGTCAGCGCATGATCAGATTGAGGCCTGACGGGCTGCTATACCTCGGGATATCCTCATATTCCTTGGGCGCCTGCTCGTTGACATAGAAAGGTTTGCCCGAAGCCGGATCCGCGCTGAGCGTTGCATGGTTGTTTTGAACATCCCACATGAGCTGAGCAAAGGAACCGGTCGAATCCACCATCCCAATCCCCGGAACATCGATCGAATGGGTGATTATCGCCTCGAATTTCCACACCCTCAGATTGGAATCGTACATCTCTTCCCACAACGGCGCGTAATACTGGGCGTCGACATAGATGATGCGTTTGCCGTAGCAATAACCGGCGGCCTTCGCTGGGATCTTGCTCAGGCTGATGACATCGACGTCGCGCACCTGCCATTTACCCCAAGACGGTGTCGGCCATCCGAGCGGCATGTCGTAACCGCCCGGGAATTTTTCCTCTGGCAGCGTGGCGTTGATCAGCGCAAGCATCTTGCGCCGGCCGAGATAGTCGACCTTCATCTGGGTGATGTTGGTGTCGAGGCCGAAGTGGTAATCCTCGGGAGTCGCATCCAAGCCCTGCGTCGGCGCGCATCGGGCGGCAGTCGAGACCGGCTGATAGCGGCGCAATGCCGGCACAAAGACGTAGAGATCCTCCGAGCGCGTCGGGTCCGCGTAGTCGATGCTGAGGGTCGTGGTGTACTTCTGCTGCTCCGGTTCGAGCATCATGAACCATTCGGTAAAGTACTTGTCGTCAGGCTTGGGAACCTCGGGATCGGGGCTCGCGTCCGTGTTGTAGGCGAACTGGTGCGTGACATAAGTGTAGGCGAAGCAATTGGTTCCCCCTGCCGAGTTGACGCCGCAGCCGTAACCGTAGCTATCGACCATCAGGCGCGGCAGATAGCGGAACCAGACGTTGGCGAGCACCTTCCAACCTTTGTGCGGCTCCTCGGGGTTCGGAAATGGGATACCGCCCCGGTAATCCTTTAGGGTGAGCCCGCCGTCGGGTAATTCGACTACTTTCACCTGGCTCGAGTATTTTTCCGTGGCAGCGAGAAAGTTACGAGGCAGAGGATGGATCACGGTCGGCCCGACCTCCATCGAGACATCGGGCGGCATCTTCCAGAAATATTGCCCCTGAAACAGTGCCACCATTCCGTCGGGCATGAACCGCTGGAATTGCTGCCAGTTGTCCATGGTGATTTTGGTGCCCGGAGGAATCGATTCGGCGGAAGCGACGCCGTCAGAGGCCGCGCCGTCCTTTTGCGCGAGCGAAGGATTGGCGGTCTTGGCAGCATCAGCGGATGAAGCGTTCTGAGCGAAAAGTGGGACGGGCAAGAACAAGAGCGTCACGAACAAAACAAATGCATAAATCACGTTTGGTCTTCACCTGTGAAAAGGTTAAAGCGCAACCGGCATTGCGTAGCATGCCGCCGTTGTGGTTTCAAACACGCGCCGCTCGCGCAAGACGCGTGAGTCTTAGGCTCTGGCACATGCTGCATGCTAGTTTCAGCCGTTCTCACGTCATACGTCCAAGCCGTTGTGGGGGATTTCCATGGAACTAAAAGGCAAGACTGCGATCGTAACGGGCGCGGCGCGCGGGATCGGACGCGGAATTGCGCTCAAGCTTGCCCATGCCGGCGCCAACCTCGCGTTGGTCGACCTCGGCAATCCTGCTGATTCGGCGCTCACCTACAACTTGGCCGCGCAGACCGACTTGCTGCGTGCGGTTGAGGAAGCCAATGCCTTAGGGGTCAAAGCGGTCCCGATACTTGCCGACGTGACCCGGTCTGCCGATTGCGAACGGATGGCTGCCGAAACGGTTCGGCAACTCGGCAGCATCGACGTACTGGTCAACAACGCCGGGATCATCGCGGTCGGCCTGGTCGCCGATTTCTCCGAAGAGCAATGGGACCGGGTCATGGCCGTCAACGCCAAGGGTCCGTTCCTGTGCTCGAAGGCCTGCATCCCGCATATGCTGCGCAAGAAGGAAGGCGCGATTATCAACACCGCCTCGATCGCCGGCAAAACGGGCCGCGCCGGGGCGTCGGCCTACTGCGCCAGCAAGTTCGCCGTGGTGGCGTTCACGCAGGCCTTGGCCGAGGAGTTGGGTCCCTCGAATATCCGCGTCAACGCGGTATGCCCCGGGCCGATTCGCACGCCAATGCTCAGCCGGCTGATGCAATTCACCAGAGACGCGGAGCAGCGGATGGTCCGTTCTGAACCGCTCAAGCGCCTGGGTGAGCCAGAGGAGGTCGGCGAGACAGTGGCATGGTTATGCTCCGACCGCGCCTCTTACGTCACCGGGCTGCCGATGCCGGTGGACGGCGGCTTCTTCGCACAGTAATTCTGTCGCTGATGCAGCGCCGCAGCCGCAGCGCCGGCGCTGCATCAGCCACCTGCCCTCCATCGTAACTCATAGCAATTTCACTTTCTTCTTTCGCTCTTTGCCCAACGCCCACTCTGGCCTGCGGCTCGGTCGCCGGCTCCGCAAGCGCCCTTCTCTCTGACAGCGAGAGGGCCTGATGCGGGGCGCCTGCATCACTTGTACGACAGGCGTGCCTCGCGTGCGAGCTTTTGCCGGACGATGCGCACGAGTTCGTCGGCATGCTGGCGCAGTGCCTTGACCAATTCATCCTTCGCCGAACCGACGCCCTGGATTATGACTTGCGGCGAGTAATTGATAGT
>JASHZA010000104.1 GCA_030042765.1 Candidatus Binataceae bacterium
ACGCGGCCGTCAACGAAAAGCCCGGCTTACTTCAGGGATGGCTCGAGCGCGAGCAGATGCAACGCAACCTCGCGATGCTCCACAACCTCTTCGAGCCTCTCGAAGCCGCCGCCAAAAGTCTCCACCACGTCTCGCTGCTCCAGGGCACTAAGGCTTACGGCGCCCATCTCGGCCCGATAGCGATCCCCGCGCGCGAACGCTCGCCGCGCCATCCGCACGAGAATTTCTACTGGCTCCAGGAGGACTATCTCCGCGATCGTCAGCGCGGCAAACAATGGCACTGGACGATCCTGCGCCCGCAACTCGTCGTCGGCGAGGCCATTGGCGCCAATCTCAACGTGCTACCGGCGATCGGAGTTTACGCGGCGATACGGCGCGAAGCGGGATTGCCTTTGTCCTTCCCCGGCGGCCCGCCCTTCATCTTCGAGATGGTTGACGTCGACCTGATGGCGCGGGCGCTCGAATGGGCCGCCACTACGCCCGCCTGCCGCAACGAAACCTACAACATTACAAACGGTGACGTTTTCACCTGGCGCGAGGTATGGCCGACCATCGCCGACGCGCTTGGTATGCAGGTCGGCCCGGAGCAGCCGCTGTCGCTCGCCCAGGAGATGCCGAAGCATCAGGCGCAATGGGCCGCGATCGTACACAAGTACGGTCTCTCCGCTCCTGAGGATATGCACGCCTTTGTCGGCGAATCGTTTGCCCTCGCCGATTTCTCCTTCGGCTACGGCGCCAAAAATCCGCAGGCGATGATCGTGAGCACGATCAAGGCCCGCCAGGCCGGCTTCCACGATTGCATCGATACGGAGGACATGTTCCGTAAATGGTTCCTGCGGTTCCAGGAGCTCAAACTCTTGCCCCCTCCGCTCCGATAGCCGGCATGCGACTTTCGACAGTTGCTGTTTACTGATGTGACTTTCCGCAATTCCTCCCTTTGTCCAGGGGAAGGAACGCACGGGCATCGCGAGCGCCAGGTCGACCTCCCCGGGGATAAACTCAGGTCTTGATTCCAACCAGCTTGAGGTGTCGAGCCATGTTAACCTGTGCTCATGCCAATCAAGGCCGCAATCGCTCGGAAGCTTCCTCCTTGCACGCCGTCTCCGCGGCAAGCTTCCGACGCGGATCTATCGAGCCGCTTGCGCCCACCCCTCAAGTGGGCAGGTGGTAAACGCTGGCAAGTGCCGCATTTGCGCGACCTCTGGTCAGCCCACACAGAGCGCCGCCTTATCGAGCCCTTCTGCGGAGGTCTCGCAATCACGCTGGCGCTTTTGCCCCGGCGAGCGATTCTCAACGACATCAATCCCCACGTGATAAATTTCTACCGATGGCTCAAGCGCGGCCTGACAACATCACTCGTGATGACCAACGACGAGCGCGGATACTACGCGCATCGCGAACGCTTCAACCAATTACTTGCCGAGGGCAAAGCCGCCAGCCAGCAAGCGGCCGCCCTCTTCTATTACCTCAACCGCACGGGCTATAACGGGCTGTGCCGGTTCAATCGAAAGGGCGCCTTCAACGTGCCCTTCGGGCGCCACAGCCGAATCACGTATACGTCCGACTTCACCGCCTATAAAGAAGTCTTTGCCGACTGGAAGCTCATGAACGACGACTTTGAGGCGATACCGCTGGACGCCAACGATTTCGTGTACGCGGATCCACCATACGACGTCGAGTTCAGGAGCTACTCCAAAGAGGGCTTCGGCTGGGAGGAGCAGGTACGCGCGGCGGAATGGCTCGCGAGGCACCCTGGCCCGGTCGTGTTGTCCAACCAGGCCACCGCACGGATCGTCGCTCTCTACAAGCGCTTGGGATTCAAGCTCAAGTTCCTCGAGGCGCCACGCATGATTAGTTGCACCGGCGATCGCACGCCCGCCCGAGAGGTTCTAGCCACAAAAAATCTCTAATCGTCAATGCCTCCACGGGACAACCCACCAGGGGAGTTTGCGCCGCCGTGCCCCTCCCGGCGCATGGTGAAATATTTCACCCTGCCCACAATTTCTACAATGTGCATAATACGTGGTAATCGCGTGCCCGCAGCCGGCGGCGGCGGCGCGGGGTTGCGCGGGCGGGCGTGAGAGACCCTTGCTATCGATCTGCCTCGATGGCTGCGGAGGCGGGGAGAGGCGCCGGGCTGCTACGCGGCGTGGGCGGCGCCCGCGTAATGGGTAGCGATCTCGCGGCCGATTAGCTCGACCTGCCCGGCCCATGCGGCAGGCTCGGCCATCGGCCACAGCACGAATTTGTCCAGCCCGATGGCGATATACTCCTGGAGGCGCCGCATGATGTCTTCGGGCGATCCGTAGATGGTGCGCTGAATGAAGGCCTCGGCCCCGCGGCCCATCGCGGCCATCGCCGGGCGCATCTCCTCGATCGCGCGCTCGCGCGAGGCGGCGAGGCGGCAGAGCAGAATCAGCCCCGACTCGATGCGCGCGTTGGCGCGGCCGAATTGCGCCGCATAGCTGCGAATCGTCGCCATGTTGCGCGTGAACTCCTCGGGCGTCTGGAAGGAAGCAAAGTAACCGTCGGCCAGGCGCGCGGTGCGTTTGAGCGCGGCGTCGGAGCGTCCGCCGACCCAGATGTCGATGGTGCCAGAATCGTTGTTGGCGCGCGGCTGCGGGCGCGGCTCGATCGTGACGTTGTCGAAGTTGAAGTACTTGCCGTGGAAGCTCGCCTTCGGTTCGGTCCAGACTTTGCGCAGAACGAGGATACCTTCGTCGAGGCGCCGGCCGCGCCCCTCGGTGGGGATACCGCAGGCCGCATAGTCGGCGAGGTTCGCTCCGGTCCCGACCGCCATCACGACGCGCCCGTGCGACAGATAATCGAGAGAGGCGAAGGATTTGGCGGCGACCAGCGGATGACGCAGGTTGAGCAGGAAGACACTCGGCCCGAACTTGATTTTCGAGGTGCGCGAGGCTAGCAGCGAAAGGGTCGCGATGACGTCGAGTTCCGGCGAGGGCGCGAGCAGGTGGTCGGACAACCAGAAGGAGTCGAGGCCCCAATCCTCGGCTCGCTCAGCGACATGCGCGATAGTCTCCGCGGTGGGCAGCCCGAGGCTGAAGAGCCCGAATCCGACGCCGATTTTAACCTGATTCATAGATGTTTTCCCGGCTAGGTTCTACCAGCCCGCAGTGATATTAACAGTGTTTATGCGGAGATCGCCATTGGGGCGCGACGGCCTCGACCTAACTTTCCTGGGCACCGGCGACGCCTTTGCCAGCCGCGGCCGCTTTCAGTCCGGCTACGTTATCGAGGGTGCCGGATGCAAGATTCTGATGGAAGCGGGTCCGACAGTGCTGTGCGCGATGAAGCGCATGAACTTCAACCCGGCTGAGATCGACGTAATCCTGATAAGTCATCTGCATGGCGACCATTTCGGCGGGCTGCCCTTTCTGATCCTCGAGTACCTGTGGGAGAGCCCGCGGAAGACCAACATGGTGATCGCCGGTCCGCGCCATCTCGAAGAGCGCACGTGGCTCCTGTTCAAGACCATGTTCCCGTTCTCGCGGGGCGATGTCGAACGGGTCAAGCGCCAACTCAAGTTCGTGGTGATCGAACCGGAAAGCGATCAGAAGATTGGCAAGGCGCGGGTGCGAGCGATTCGCGTCCCGCACATGAAACGCTTCTGCTCACTCGCGTTCAGAGTCGAGCTGGACGGCAAGACGATCGCGTTCACAGGCGACAGCGGATGGACCGACGCGCTGGTGCCGTTCACGGCGGGCGCCGATCTTTTCGTGTGCGAGTGTACGTACTTCGACAGCACGGAACTCGATTTTCATATCAACTATCCGCTGCTTGAACGGAAGTCATCTAGCTTCGACGTCGGGCGGATGGTGCTGACGCACGTCGGGCGCGAGGTGCTCGATCATAATTCGGACGTCAAGCTGGAGATCGCCTCGGACGGGATGAAGCTGCACGTCTGATCGCGCCACGCTAGCGAAGCGGCGGCGCTGCGAATGGGAGCGGCCGCGCGAGGCTCCGTCCTTGCGCAAGCAGGCTCCGGCCGACGGGTATCAACAGGATTTTTAGGGGGGGTGAAGGATTTCACCCTGCACAGCAATCGTTAGTTATGGATAATGGGTGGCAATCGTGCGTTCGCGGGGGTCGCGGACGCCGCGAGGGCGGGTGCTCTAGTGGAGCGGGCGTAAGACGTCTCGCAGGCGAACGATAAGCGAACATCAGGGTCATCTCCCGACGCCTCGGCGGGCCGGTGAGAGCGAACCGCTAGTGGCGATGGCATCGACTCCTTCTTTCAACATCAAGATTCTTAGTTGAGCTGATCGAGCAGGGCCTTGGCGTCCTTCAAGTCGGCGGTGTCGAAGCCCTCGGTGAACCAGTTGTAGATTTCGGCGAGGATCGTGCGTGCCTCGTCACGGCGGCCCTGCGATGCGAGCAATCGCGCGAGGCTGGTCGTGGCAGCTAGCTGAGGTGTCTTTGCGCCCTGCCGTCGGCTGATTTCAATCGCGTCGCGAAAGCAGTGGTCTGCCGGCTCAATGTCTGAGCGATCCTTTGCGAGAAGCAGCTCTCCCTTGAGCCGCAGCACCGTGCCGTCATGAACTCGCTCGCCAGTTACGTCGACGATCCGGGCCGCTTCGTCCAGGGCGGCGATCCCTTCGGCAAACTGCCCCGCCTTCAGCAAATCTTCCGCCAGCCAGGTGAGAAAGTGTGGGCGCATCAACCGGGCGCCAGCGGACTGTGCGCTGGCCAAACCGTCTCGAAGCAGCTCGCTTCCTTCCTTTGCGTGCCCCTGTAGAGAAAGCCCATGTCCCCGATGTATTGTTGCCTGAGCCAGGATGCCCCCGATTCCATGCTCGAGGCAGAGCGCGGTGGCTCGCTCCGCTGCCCGCTGCACTTCGATGCCTTCTCTGCGGATCGAATAGACGGCGTCCGCACTCAATAGTGCGACCGCCAAACTAAGCGGATGAGCCCGCTGCTGCGCCAAAGAAACTGCTTCGTGCGCCGTCCGCAGCCCCCGATCGGAAAAACCACTAAGGGTCAGCGCCCACGCCATGCGGCCCATGCAAAACACGCCAGGGTCGAGCCCATAGAGGAGCACATGGTCACGGTGTTTCTCGGGATCGTAAGTGGTTATAGCTCGCTCGAAATGTTCCATCGCCGGAATCAATTCACCCATGTGAAAGAGCGAGTTGCCGCGGGCGAGGTGCGCCTCGACCTGGAGGCCCGGGTCCTGGAGTGTCTCGGCCAAAGTCACGAGCCGCAAGGCAAGATCCGAGGCCGCCTGCAGCTCGCCGCGAACGAAATGAAAGGAGCGGAGGCCGAACAGCGCTGGAAATAGCCTGGCGTTCTCTCCCAACTGCTGGCTCAGGTCGACCGCCCGCTCATAGACAACGCCCACCTCGTCAGCTCCGTTGCCCTTTGCGGCGATCAACTCCGGGCCGAGCATCGTCTGTAGCGCCAATTCGCGCTCAGCGCGCTGCCGCGACTCCGGCAAAAGCTTCACCAGATTCACCGCGGCAGTGATATGCCTGATGGCTTCAGCATGCGCAGAGCGTCCGATGTCTTGTTGCGCAGCGAGTTGCAGATACTCGATCGCCTTCGGTTTGTTGTCACCGTAACCATAGTGGTGAGCGAGATTTGCGAAGTGGTCTTCCAGCCTGGAGTCATAAAGAGCCTCGATCTCGCTTGCCGCGCGTCCGTGCAGTTTCTTGCGACGTTCAGCCAGCAATGAAGCGTAGGCAACCTCCTGGGTAAGCGCGTGCTTGAAGGTGAACTGCAGGTCGGGCAGGACCGGCTGTTCGTAGATGAACTCACCGAGTTGGAGATTGGCCAGCAGACGTTCCAGCTCCTCGTCGGGCACGTCTGTGACCTTCCGTACCAACGGAAGCGAAAACTCTCTGCCCAATACCGCGAGCGTTTGAAGCAAATCCTTTTCTGGCGGGAGCAGCCGATCGATACGAGCCGCCAGTATTCCCTGCACTGTAGGAGGGATGCGCACCTGCGACATGGGGCGGACCAGCTTGATGGCTCCATTGCGCGCGAGCACATCTTCATCGAAGAGTGCCTGCACTATTTCCTCGATGAAGAATGGTGTGCCTTCGGTCTTCTCGAGAATGAGGCGTTTGAGGGGAGCCAAATCCATGCCGTTCCCCAAAAGCGCCGTCAACATCTCCTCCGCGGATTCCCTGCCGAGTGGATCAAGCCGTAGTTGAGTGTAGTAGGTCTTCGAGCCCCACGTAT
>JASHZA010000105.1 GCA_030042765.1 Candidatus Binataceae bacterium
AGGCGCTCCAGAACAACCGCGCGCCGGTCTGCATGCAGATCGGTCAGATGCTTACGCGTGGCCGCGGCACAGGTGGCAATCCTGAGATCGGACGCAAAGCTGCGCTCGAGGACGAGGAAAAACTGCGCGAAGCTTTAGGCGACGCCGAGATGGTGTTTGTTACCGCTGGTATGGGCGGCGGGACCGGGACCGGCTCCGCTCCCGTGATCGCGCGCATCGCACGCGAACTCGGCGCGCTCACCGTCGGTGTCGTCACCAAGCCGTTCCAGTTCGAGGGGCGGCGCCGCATGGGCCAGGCTGACGAAGGACTGCGTGAGCTTAAAAATGCGGTCGATACCTTGATCACGATTCCCAATCAGCGCCTGCTTTCGATCGCGAGCCGCACGACATCGCTGCGCGAGGCCTTCCAGAAGGCCGACGACGTGCTGCTCCAGGCCGTGCGCGGGATCTCCGAGCTTGTCACCGTCCATGGACTCATCAACCTCGATTTCGCTGACGTTCGCTCGATCATGGCCGAGATGGGAATGGCGATGATGGGTGCGGCGCGAGCTGCGGGTGAAAACCGCGCGGTCGAAGCGGCCCAGCGCGCGATTTCGAGTCCGCTCCTCGAAGACGTCTCAATCAAAGGCGCCCGCGGTCTCTTGATCAACGTTACCGGTGGCCCCGATATGTCTCTCTATGAGGTCAACGAAGCCGCCAGCCTGATCCAGGAAGAGGCTCATGAAGACGCCAACATTATTTTCGGCGCCGTCATCGACGAAAAAATCACCGAGGAAATCCATGTAACCGTGATCGCAACTGGCTTCGGCGACCACGAGCGGCACATGGTGGCGGCTCCGGCCGGGCGCTATTCGTCTTCTGGCACGCCGATTACTGCGCCGGTGCAGGCCGCGATGACACGGCCGCTCGATCAATTCCAGCCTCAGCCTTCCCCGGCTATACCCGCGGCCCCACCGCCTCCTCCTCTTCCGCCGCAGACCGGTTCCTTTGGCGCTCGACCAGTGCGTCGGCTCGGCATGATCGTAGACGATACGAGCCTCGACGTCCCTGCCTTCAAGCGGCGCGCGGCGATGCCGGCGGCGCCCGCGATGGAACAGCCGGGTCCGACGCGTTTGGGACAGGGCGAAACGATGGAGGGTGATGACAAGCTCGATATTCCGGCGTTTTTGCGCAAGCAACTCGACTAATCGGTGCTTGTGGTGAGTCGCTGATCCCGCGGTCGCCGGAGCCGCGGACCGGAATCCGTCAGTGCGCCGCGCGCGCCCGCCGTCAACTGTCGCACGTCGGGTGGTGCGCGGCCCTTTGGGTTTCCTCAATTGCCGATGAATTCACTTCGCCGCCGCCTCAGCGTGGAAGTCGCGGGCCATGCCCAACGGCAGCAGAACGAAGAACGCGGCTACGGTTGATGCGAGCGTAAACCCGAGCGCAAAGCCGTAACTGCCCGTGTGATCGATTATCGCGCCGCATAGCGGCGGACCCACCAGAGTTGCGATCGCACTGCTGGTGTAAAGCGCGCCCAGCGTCGCACCGAGGCCCTGCGTCCCGAACAACTCGGCGACCACGGCCGGCGTCAGCGTTACGGCGCCGCCGTAGCTTATGCCCATCGCTAGCGCGAAAAGCGCCAGTGCCGCCCATGAATCCGCACTCCACCAGATCGCATAACTCAGCCCCAGGGAGAGAATGCATGTGCGGTACAATCTGAGAATACCCATCCGATCGCCCAGGACGCCCAGTCCGAGCCGTCCGGCGGTACTCGCGAAACCGATCACTCCGACCAGTGCCGCAGCGGCCACCTGACCGACCCCGCGTCCCTGCGCATAAGGGGTCAGAAACACGAATGGAATCGCCGTTGCGATCGACCACAGCATCGAAGCAGCGTACAGCAGGATGAAATCGGGCTTGCGTAGCGTATATCCGAGTTTTGCCGGCCGTGCTTGGTTCTCCACCGGCGCCGGTTCCGAGAGATACGCGCAAACCATCAATAGGATGGTCGCACCAACTCCCAGAATGACGTAAGCCTCGCGCCATCCGAACCGCCGGATCAATTCCGCGGCCAACGGAGCAACCGCCAAGGTGCCGGCTCCGATTCCCGAAACCGCGATTCCCAGCGCAGTATTTCGTCTCCTGAGGAACCATCCGCTGATCGCGGAGACCAGCGGCACGTAGCAACAGGCGACGCCGATCCCGACGCCCAGTCCATACGTGATGTAGGCTTCCCACAGGTGGTGCGTGCAGGCGGTCGCGATTAGCCCCGATCCCATCGCCACCGCACCCGCGAGTACAACGAGCCGCGGGCCGAAACGGTCGGCCAGATGGCCCGTGACCGGTCCGAGCATGAAGTAGAGAAACGCCGTGATCGAGAAGACGGCGGAGATCGCCTCGCGGTCGGCGCCAAACTCCGCACCCATCGGTCGGAAGAATGCGCCAAAACTGTAGGCGACCCCGAATAACGTGAAAGTGGCGAGGAATCCCGCGACCACAGTTCGCCATGCGTGCGGCGAGTCACGCTCAGGGCGCGCCGCATTCGGTGCATCGGTTGGCGCTAATCGCGGACGAGGCATGGCTACGCGCAACGTGGTTCGCCGCGGCAATATAACCCGGCTTCGATGGGTGCGTGAAGTGCGGGTCGATACAGCGCGAACTCGCTGCCGAAGCAGCGCGCCGCCGCCGACTCAGCGGACTTCGCTTTGCAGTTTGATTAGCTCGAGCGTCACTTCCGCGGTTGCGCTCATGTCACGCGCGTCGAGCCATTCGCGCACCGTGTGAATATCGCGCATCCCGGTGCCGAGGTTCACGACCACCAGGCCGCGGCGGTTGAAAATATTGGCGTCGCAGCCGCCGCCGGTACCGGCAGGCTCGATCACCCGGCCAGCGCGCCGCGCCGCGTGGATCACGCGCTGAACGATCGGCGCGTCGTCGGGGATGTTCATCCCCTCGTAACTCGGATGCACGGCGTAATCGAGCTCGGCCTCGAAACGCTTGCCATCGATCGTCACACCGGCGCCCGCCACCGCCTCTTTGAAGCAGGCGACCATGTGGTCGATTTGCGATTGCAGCCCCGCTGCGCTGCGCGAGCGCGCTTCACCGCGCACGATCACCTCGTTCGGGATCACGTTGATTGCCCGTCCGCCCTGGATGACGCCGAGATTGGCAGTGGTCTCGTCGTCAATCCGTCCCAACCGCATCGCGGCAATCGCATTCGCGGCGATCTTGATCGCCGATATCCCGCGTTCGGGCGCGACTCCGGCGTGCGCCTCGAGACCCTTGACCTGAAAGCGCATACTCGCCGCGCTCGGCGCACGCACGATGAGCAGACCCGGTGAATCGCTGTCGTAGACCAGCCCTTCCTTCGCGTCGATCAGAGAAAGGTCGAGATTCCTTGCGCCCTGCAGGCCGATTTCCTCGCAGACGGTAAAGACGATATCCAGCGGGCCGTGCGCAATGTTTTGCTCGCGCAACTGGTGCAGCACCTCGCAGATAATCGCGCATCCCG
>JASHZA010000106.1 GCA_030042765.1 Candidatus Binataceae bacterium
TTTCATTTTGAGCCCGAGCGCGCGGTCGGCGACAATTCGTCCGATATTGCCTAGCCCGACGATCCCGAGCGTCTTGTTGCACACTTCGGTGCCGGTGAACTTGCCCCGTTCCCATTTGCCTGCGCGCAACGCCGCGTTGGCCGCCGGGATGTGCCGCGCGAGCGCCATCATCATCGTGATCGTATGCTCTGCGGTCGTCACGCTGTTGCCGAGCGGACTGTTCATCACCACGATGCCGCGGCGTGTGGCGGCCTCGAGATCCACATTGTCGACGCCCACACCCGCGCGGCCAATCACCTTGAGCGACGCCGCCCGTTCGATCACCTCGCGGGTGACTTTGGTCGCACTGCGGATTATCAGCGCGTCATAGGGCGCGATAACTCCCGCCAGCTCGGGCGGCGTGAGCCCGGTCTTGAGGTCGAAACTGATTTGAGGATGGCGCTTGAGGGCTTCGATCCCCTGGGCCGCCAGGGAATCGCTCAACAAGACGCGGAAGTTCTCCGCCATGGGCTATTCAGGTCCCCTGCGCAATGACAGCCTGTGCGGCTGCCACGCCGGCGCCGGCCTCGAAGCGATATCCGAGCCGCGCCAGTCCGATTTCCAGGGCGCTCACAGCGACCAGCATATCAAACGGGGCGAGGTAGCCCATGTGGCCGATGCGGACGAGCTTGCCTTTCATTTGATCCTGCCCACCCTGGACCGAGACGCCAAGTTCGTCGCGCATCAGGCGGACCAGCGCCGAACCGTCAAACCCTTCCGGGGTGAGGATGCCGGTGACGCCGGGGGCAGGATTGTCGGGCGCGATTAGCCGAAGATGCAGCGCAGGGGCGGCGGCGCGGGCCGCCGCGGCCATCAGGCGATGGCGCGCATAGACGTGGTGAAGGGTTTCATTCTGAATCAAACTCAGAGATTCGTGCAGGCCAAAAATGAGCGGCACGGCCGGGGTGAAGGCAGTGGTATGCTCGTCGCGCTGAGCCTTGAGTTCGCGTGGCAGGTCGAAGTAAAAGCGCGGTGTCTTGAGCTTCTGCGCACGTTCGAACGCGACCGGAGAGAGCGCGATGATTCCCAGGCCGGGGGGCAGCATCAACGCCTTCTGGCTGCCGGTGACCAGCGCATCGATACCCCATTCGTCCATCTTTTGCTCGAAAACGCCGACCGAAGTGATGCCGTCCACTATCAGCATTACGCCATGGCGGCGCGTGACGGCACCCGCTTCAGCCACCGGATGGACCGCGCAGGTCGAGGTCTCGCTGGCCTGCATGAAGACCGCGCGGGCCTCCTGATGGGCCCTGAGCGCCTCGTCGATTTGCTCCGGACGGACCGCCCGGCCCCATTCGACCTTGATTTCGTGCGGCACGGCGCCATGCGCGGAGAGCATCTTGCTCCATCTCTCGCCGAATTTGCCGCCGTTCACGAAGACGGCGTGCTCGCCCGGCGCGATCAGGTTTGTGACCGCCGCCTCCATCGCACCGGTGCCGCTCGACGACAGCAGGATAATCTCGTGCCGCGTGCCGAAGAGCGGCTTGAGGTTCTCGCGCACCGAATCGAGCACCTTGCTGAATTCGGGCGTGCGATGGTGGATCATCGGCCGCGCCATCGCAAGCAGAACCTCCGGCGGCACGGGCGCCGGACCAGGTGTGAACAGGTATTTCTTTTGCGCCAACACCTTATGGCTTACTGGAGGAAGAGACTCCATCTTCGCGTTCGCAGCCAAAAAAAAGCCTGGTGCCCGCATGCGCGAGACGCCAGACCCCAATGCGTCATTCAAGGCCCAATCAAAGGCCGTGTCCCTATGAAATAGCTATCCGAGGGGCGCGCCGAAGTCAAGGTGATCCGCCTTCACCGACGCACGCGAAACCACGATATGCGTTGAAAACAAGCGCATCACCATGCTTAAAGTGTCCTACTCTTATGCCGATCGAACACGAGATTCGCGATGGCGCGTTGCTGTGGGTCAGAAACCCGGTCACCGGTGTGATCTCCTACGTCATCGACGTGCGCGGGAAGAGCTTCGCCTTTACCTTGGGGGGACGCGAGGAACTGAACCCGGACCCGCCGCCACCTGACCCCGGCGCATTGCGCAACGCGATCGAGAATTGCCCGTTTTGCCCCGGCAACGAAAGACACGCGCCGGCCGAGCTTATGCGCATTACGCCCGGAGAGTTTCCCGAGTGGAACGGCGGCGCCGCAGCCGAAGGTGCGCCTTGGGTGCTCCGGGTGTTCAACAACCTGTTCCCCCGCATTCCCGAAAATCTCACGGGTGGTCGCAACGAGTCGTATATCGTGGTCGAGGACCCGCGGCATTTCCTCGAAAATCCCCGTTCCGTCAACGACCTGATGCGTACTGGAGCGCTCGGTGAGGAGCATTTCTATCATCTGATCATGGCCGATGTGCTCCTGATGCGCCACGTGCTGGCGAACCCCACCGTCTGCTCCGTGATTATCCGCAAGAACCAGGGGCGCGAATCGGGCGCCTCCCAGCCCCATCCCCATCAGCAGGTGATCGGCTCGCCGCATCCTCTGCCGATAGTCGAGGCGGAGGCGCGCGCGGCGCGCGACAATCCCGCGCTGTGGCACGAGCTGATCGATTTGATCGAACGGATCGGGCTGTTAATCGACCGGCGCGACGGAGTGGTCAGCTATGCGAGTCCGATCGGAGCCTTTCCGCGCAGCTACGATGTGATCATGCCGGAATTTCGCGGCTTGATGACCGAGCTTACGCCCGAAGCGTTGCGGCCATTTGCACGGGCAATTTTCCGGATCATCAGGGTGCTGGGACCGCTCCCGCTCGATTACGAGATCCATCAGGGGGGTGGGTTACCGCTGCACGCGCATATCAACGGCCGGCTCTATCCGTACTCGAACGTCGCCGGTACGCTCAATCTGCCCAGCCAGTTGGTGCAGAACGTGGCGGCGCTGCGGCGGGCGCTTTCGCGCGGATAAGGCGAGAGCGGCCGCAAAACGGGCCGCGCGCCGCAACCAATCGAAACTCATGCGAAAAATTGGAGCAGGGGACCAGATGAGATACTCCACGATGAGATACGGGTTGCTTTGTGCGATTTTGGTATTGGCAGTTACGTGCGCTCCATCGGTTGGGTGCGCGGAAGATTGCAAGGGCAGACTCACGAGCCAGCAGCAGGACATTTATTCTCATCTGTCGGCGGAGAATCAGAAGACCCTGACGGGCGAATTGAAAACGCGGGACGGGAAGCCTGCCTCATGCGAATTCCGGGGCGGACTGATGGACATGCTGGCGAATTTCCCGCCGGAGAAGCGGGACGACGCGTTCAAGATGCTCGTCGACAGGATGCTGATCCGGAAGAAGTGAGCAGGATCGCTCCGCTCATTCTTCGCTGAATCAACAACGTCTCTGACGACCTGCGACGTGCCATTCGGCACGGGAGGAGCATAGTGGAGATTGCGATTCTGATTTTCGACCGCCTCACGGCTCTGGATGCAATCGGGCCCTACGATCGAAAAATCGGCGTTAAGCGCAAGTGCTTTGTTCTCGGTCCGTTTCAGCCCGACGGTTTCACCAACGTGACCAGTGCCGATATTCTTGTCATTCCCGGTGGAATCGGTGAGGAGGCGGTGCGATCCAAGCCGGAGATGATCGAATGGGTCCGCGCGATTCACGCCACGACCAGGTGGACCACGTCGGTCTGCACGGGAGCGCTGATCCTCGGAGCAGCCGGAATCTTGCGCGGATTGGACGCGACCACACACTGGTCCGCACGCGAGCTGCTGCGCGGGTTCGGTGCCGTACCGGTAAAGGAGCGCGTCGTTGAACGAGGAAAGGTGATAACCGCTGCGGGGGTATCCGCGGGTAT
This sequence comes from Candidatus Binataceae bacterium, assembly GCA_030042765.1. Taxonomy (GTDB): domain Bacteria; phylum Desulfobacterota; class Binatia; order Binatales; family Binataceae; genus JASHZA01. The sequence continues at coordinate 3,831 of JASHZA010000106.1, forward strand.
CGATATGGCGCTCCATCTCGTGCGCCGCGTCGCCGGCGATGAGATAGCGCAGGCGATTCAGATCGGTATCGAATATGATCCGCAGCCCCCGTTCGACGGAGTCTTTGAGCGAGCTCCGGTTCCAATCGCCGCATACCTCAGAAAGGTCTACGCCCATCGGCTTGGCGCAGCCTCGCGATGAGCTGCGACGACCTTGACGAATCAACGACCTTGCTCGACTCGGAGCGGCGAGTCTCTGGAGAGGGCGATGAAGGACGAGGCGAGTTAGCGGGCGGCGCGACTCGCGGGATGCGCCCTCATCTGTCAGGCACGACGCAATAGAGCGGCGCGCCTACTCGGTACTCTATTTATATTCCTCGCGCAGTTCGATCATGTTGCCGTCGGGATCTTCGAGCCAGATCTGCTTGCCGACCAGGCGGAGCGTCTCCTCGGTCATCGGGATGACGCTCTGGCGCGAGGCGTCGACGAACGTTACGCCCATCTCGGCGAGCGCGGCCTTGGCGGCTTCGAGGTCTTCGACCTCAAGCGCCATGTGCGGGCGGCGCGGATCGATTTTTCCCTCGGGGGCGCGCTCGCCGACGATATGGAGCTGGTTGTCGCCGATGCCGAGCCATTCGCCGGGCACGTTCACTTTGGGACGGGGGATCTTCTTGAGCTTGAGCACCTTCTCGTAGAAGTTGGTCGAGCGTTCGACGTCGGAGACGACGATTGCGACGTGATTGATGCTTTTGATCATTGGGCACTCCCGCGCTTGGGCTAAAGGGCGAAGCCGTAAACCCTTGCGCAGTTTTCGCGGACGATTTTCCGGCGGTCGGCTTCGGGAATGGAGGAGAAATCGCGAGACAGAACCTCCTGCGAATGGGGCCAGGTGGCGGCCTGATGCGGATAGTCGGTCGACCACATGAAATTATCCGCACCGACCAGGTTGTAGACCTTGAGGCCCATCGGATCGTCGATGAAGGTCGCAAAAATGTTGCGGCGAAAATATTCGCTGGGCTTGAGCGAAAGGGCGACGCCGTAGCCCTGCTTGAAGCGGCGGTAATACTTGTCGGCGCGCTCGAGCAGATGCGGGACCCAGGCGATGTCGTTTTCGGCCGAGACGATTTTCAATTGCGGGAAACGCTCGAAGACGCCCCCGAAGATCAGTGAACAAATCGAGTGCTGGGTCTCCTGCGTCCGCACGACCATCCGGGCGTAGAGCTCGCCGATATTCGACTCGTCCTGTTGCGAGGCGCGGGTGCGTCCAGTGAGCGTGTGCAGCGACAGCGGCATCCGCGTTTCCTGCGCGGCGGCCCAGAAGGGGTCGTACTCGGGCAGGGTATAGGGTCGATCCTCGGGCGGGGCGGCCCAGATGAGCGCGCCCTTCAGACCCATTTTAGCGCAGCGCTCGAGTTCGCGGCCGGCGCGGGCTACGTCGAACAGGGAGATCAAGGCGAGGCCGGCGAAGCGCGCGGGAGCGTAGGCGCAGAACTCGGCGAGCCAATCGTTGTAGACGCGAAAGCAGTCTTCCTGGAATCCGGCGTCTTCGATCCAGAACAGCACGAAGCCCATCGTGGTGTAGAGGACCGAAGCTTCGACGCTGTCGAGCTCCATGTCCTTGAGGCGATCGCCGGGATTCCATCCGCCGGCCGGCGCGCTCTCGAGCCCGGCCTCGAGGAAGGATTGGTCGAAGGTTTTGCCCGCGGCGAAGGCGCCCGAGACGCGCAACGGCGGCAGGTTCTCGCATACGAAGAACGAGCCGGCGCGCCCGCCGGGATTTTTCACGATGCGCGGAGCGCGGCCGCGAAAGCGCGCCTGGAGCCGATCCGTCCACAGGCCGGGCGGCTCGAGCATGTGGGCGTCGGCGTCGATAATGCGCATTGTCGTCATGCTGCGATCCTCGTGTGGCGCAACGCAGCAGCGGCTGCGCCGTCCAGCGAGGCGAATCCGGATCGAGTCAAGGCGTATCAACCTCGGGCGGGTTTGACAATGGCGCGACGGCCGCCGCAAAACGTGTAACTATGATGCGGCTGTAGTAGATTTCTCCGCCTGCGAGGGCGATTCCGGCGCCGGAGCGAGGAGGTAACGGAGTGAAATTCGGGCTGTTAACCCTGTTCGACCATTACGCCGAGGACTGTTCCGAGGAGCAGTACTACAAGAACTTCTTCGACGAGGTCAGCTACGCGGAAGAGCTGGGCTTCGATACGATGTGGATTGGCGAGCATCACTTCTGCCGTTATATCTGTCCGGCGCCGCAGATCGTGGCGGCGGCGATTGCGCAGCGCACGAAGAAGATCAGGATCGGGACGGCGATCGCGCTCCTGCCGCATCACGATCCGATCCGGCTGGCGGAAGACTACGCGATGGTCGATTTGCTGAGCGGCGGACGGCTGGACCTCGGGGTGGGCCGCGGCTTTATCAAGGCCACCTACGACGGATTCAACCAGTCGATGGACGAGAGCCGCGAGCGCTTCAACGAATGCCTGGAAATAATCGAGCGCGCGTGGACTCAGCCGAAGTTCTCCTACGAGGGGCAGTTCTACCGGGCGAAGGACGTGGCGATACTGCCGCGGCCGCTCCAGAAGCCTGCGCCACCGATCTTCATGGCGGCGGCGGTGAGCCCGGAATCGTTCGTGGCGGCGGGCGAGCGGGGCCATTCGGTGATGCTGGCGCCGTTTTTCCAGTCGCGGAACACGCTCAAGCAGAATATCCAGCTTTACAAGGAGACCTTGCGCAAGGCGGGGCATTCGCCCGACAGCGTCGAGATCGTCAGCGGGTACCATACGTTTATCGACGAGA
>JASHZA010000107.1 GCA_030042765.1 Candidatus Binataceae bacterium
CCAGGATGTGGCCGCGAGCAACGTCTTCCACGTTTACCAGGTTGAGCCCGGTCTCGAGGTAAGCCGGCATCCGACGGTTGACGAAATCCACGATGATTCGACCGGTCGGCGTAGGCTTGTAATCGTAGGAACCGATCGGCGTCGAAGGATTGACGATCACGACCGGAGCCCCTTCTCGCTCGGCGCGCAGCATCTCCTGTTCCGCTATGAACTTCGACCGCTTGTAGGGACCGACCATGTCGGCCAGGGTCACCGGCGTGCTCTCGCGGCCGATTCCATCAGCGCCGATTCCGAGCGCGCCGACGGTACTGGTATAGACGATGCGATCCACGCCCGCCGCGCGCGCCGCTGCCAGCACGTTGCGCGTGCCTTCGACATTGGCCGCGTACATCGGCGCCTCGTGAGGTACCCAAAGCCGGTAGTCAGCCCCTACATGGTACACCACCGAACAGCCGCGCGTTGCGCGCATGAGCGACTCGCGATCGCGCAAATCTCCGTAGGCTGGCTCGCAGTCGATACCCTCGAGCGCGCGCACATCCGCGCCCTTGCGCACGAACGCTCGCACGTGGGTACCTCGCTCGCGCAGTGCGCGTACCACGTGGCATCCGACAAAACCGTTCGCGCCAGTTACGAGCGCCGTTTTTCCGGCCATCGTAATTCTCAGGCCGCAACGCGCGCGCCGACCGCATCGGCCGCCATCCGCCCCGACATCACTGCGCTCTCGATGGTTGCCGGCAGATTCGTCCTTACCCAGTCGCCGGCGAGGAACAGGTTGCGGATCGGCGTCGCCGTCGACGGGCGGTTCCTGACCGACTCCGGGTCGGGCGCCATGGTCGCGTGCTTTTCCTTGAGCACGATCGCTTTAAGTACGGACGCCTCGCGCGCGGCCGGAATCATCGCGCGCAAATCATTCATTATGATTGCCAGCAGTTCGTCGCTGGACCTGTCAGCCAGCCCGCGGGCCCCGCTGATGACGAAGCTGAGATAACCGGGATGGCGTTCGCCGTGACGCTCGAAGATCCGCCGCTTGTTGAACAGCCATTGGGTTGTCGTGCCGATAAACCCGACAAACGCTGCATTGGTCACTTCCCGGTCAAGCCAGACATGCGCGCAGATGATGGGCGAGCTGTGGAGCGACCCGATACGCGAGAAATAGCGGTCGCTGATCGCACCCTCGGGCATCAGTCTGAGCAATTGCTGCGGAGGCACCGCGGCGATAAAATTCGCCGCGCGCAGACGATCGCCCTCGCGCAAGCGCACTGCGCTCACCGCCCCGCTAGCGCCGACTTCGACCTCCTCCGCGATCGCACGGCAGGTGACAATACCGCCGCGCCGCTCGATAAAATTGCGGGCTGCGTCGCAGTAGAGATCGCTCAGGCCCACCCGCGAGTAGACGAAGGCTGAGTCAATTCGACGCGAAAAGAAAGCCCGTTTGAGAACTTCGGCAAGCAGCTCCGCCGATGCAAGCTGCGGATCCTCATTGAGCGTGGCGATCGCGATCGGATACCAGAAGCATCGCCGAGCCTGCTCGCCCTGCCCCAGCGCCTGCATCACTTCGGCGACCGTCATCTGCGCAAGGCGCTCCCGTTCGAAGCGCCGGATGAACATCAGGCGCGCGCCGCCCGCGATAACTTTCATGCGCTCTCCGATCGAGAGATGCGCGTAGCGAACCAGCGCCGCACTCATGTGCAAGGGTCCGGGTAGCGCCGCAGTGCGCAGCGTCGCGCGGCGATGCGGCCCGTCGAGCATTTCAATTTCGAGGTTGCGATGGACAATCAGTTTGTCGCGCGTGCCGATCTTGCCGAGGAAGTCCAGGGTCTCGCGATAGCAGCCCATCAGCACATGCTGGCCGTTATCGACGAAATCGCCGGTCTCGCTGTCGACGAAGGAATAGGCGCGGCCGCCCAGTGCCGGTTTGCCCTCGATCACTGCAACGCGAAGGCCGAGTTCCGCCAGCGCAACACCGGCACTGAGTCCGGCGAAGCCGCCGCCAATCACGACGGCGTCTTTGACTTCGATCGCCACGATGGTCAGCTCGCGCGGCGCAACCGCGTTCCCGCCCAGGCGCGCCCGACCAGATAGAGCTTGCGGGGGGTCGAAAGGCTGAGCCGCTGATCGAGTACACGATAATCCGATCGCACGATCCGTTCGAGTAGCGCCGCGTAAATCAGCCGCATTCCCTCCGCCGCAAGCATCGCGCCGCGGTCTTCCCGCGCAAGTGCCTCCTCGGCTTCGCGATAGAATGCCCTTGCCCGTTGGGCCTCGAACTCCATCAGGGCGCGGAAACGCGAGCTGTACACGCCCGCGAGAATTTCCTCCTCGGTAACGGCGAACCGCGCCAGATCCTCAAGCGGAAGATAGATGCGGCCGCGGGTTGCGTCCTCGCTGACGTCGCGAATGATATTCGTCAACTGAAACGCGATGCCCAGGCGCTCGGCGTAGACTCGCGTCGCTGGATTTCCGTAACCGAAAATCTCGATACAGATCAGGCCCACCGCCGAGGCGACGCGACGGCAGTAAAGCTCGAGATCCGCAAATGTCCGGTAGCGCCGCCGGGTCAGATCCATCTCGACGCCGTCGATCACTTCCTCGAAATATTCGCGTGGTATATTGAAGCGATAAACGTTGTCCGCGAGAGCGCGCGAGACCGGCCGCGTCGGCGCGTCGGTGTAGACGTTATCGAGCTCCTCGCGCCACCGCGCGAGCATCGCGGCCGGCTCCCGCACCGAGTCGTCATCCGCGATATCGTCCACGAAGCGGCAAAAGGCGTAGACCGCGTAAAGCGCGCGGCGCCGTTCCAGCGGCAGGAGCATGAACGCGTAGTAGAAGTTTGACGAGGCGCGCCGCGTGACTTCGGCGCAGCGCGCGTAATCCGCTTCAAGTCCGCCGTCAGGTTGCACCCACGTCACCGCGTCCTCCTCATGCCTCGAGCCTTCCGCGTAGTGCGCGCAATCCTAGTATAAAATACTGCCAGGGCGTTAATTTAGGTCGGCATCGAAAGACGTCGTAGCCGACGCGATCGATTTCACGCAAAATCGCCAGTCCGCCGCCGGCGAACATCAGCACGTCGCGCCGGAGGCGGTGGTCGACCATTCGCGACAGCGCCTGGCCGCTCATCAGCATCTCGCGTGCGCGCGCCGTTTCGTACTTCATCAGCCCGACGAACGCGGGGCTGACCTGTCCGTCACGCAAGGCTTGCGGAGTTACGCCAAAACGCTCCATATCGCGTCGTGGTATGTAAATCCGACCTTTGGCCAGATCGATCGCAATATCCTGCCAAAAATTCGCGAGCTGAAGCCCGCTGCAAACCGAATCGGCGAGCTGCTGGCGCTGTGCGTCGCGATAACCAAAGAGGTACAAGACCAGCCGCCCGACCGGATTAGCCGAATAGCGCGCGTACTCCAGCAAGTCCTCGATGGTATCGAAGTCCTTGAAGTCCACGTCGCGGCGAAAGGCCCGCAGCAGGTCGGCGAAGGGCTCGCGCGGAATATCGTAGCGGCGCACGGTGTCGGCAATCGCGATCATGACCGGATGACGCGGTCTGCCGGCGTAGGCCAGGTCGAGCTCATGCTCCCATTCGTCCAGCCGTTCGATACTGCCTTGCTCGTCGGCGAAGTCGTCAGCCATCCGCGCATAAGCATAAATAGCGTGCATATGCGGGCGCATTCGCCGCGGCATCAGCCACGAAGCGATGGTGAAGTTCTCGTAATGAGAGCGCGCGACGTGAGTGCAGTACTCATAAGCCTGGGCAACCGTGACCGAACTCGATGGGCTTGGCACCGATCCATTGGTCGCGTCTGCAGATCGTGCGTACGATCCGCCGAGCGAGTCCCTGGTGCTCGGCCCGGGAACGATACCTTCGGCGACCACACTCACACCGCCACCGAGATAGAAGCCGGCCCAATTAGTTCGCGCACTGCCGCACGGGCCCAGGCGTCGGTTTCGAGAACGTCCTCGAGCGTGCGGGCGGGTGCGTTGTGATGCTGTTCCATGATGGTCTCGATGTGTCGCGGGATATCGAGGAAAGGCACCCGGCCGGCAAGAAAGCTCGCGACCAGTTCCTCGTTGGCGGCGTTGATGCACGCCGGCATCGTGCCGCCAGCACGCAACGCCTCGTAGCTGAGCCGCAGGCAAGGGAAACGTGAGAGATCCGGCTCCTCGAAAGTAAGATGCGCGCAATCCACCAGCGAGAGCGGCTTCAGATGATCGAGCGGCAGGCGTGCGGGCCAAGCCAGTGCAAAAGCCACTGGAATCGTCATGTCCGGAATCGCCATCTCCGCGATCACCGATCCGTCGATCATCTCGACCATCGAATGAATCACGCTTTGCGGATGGATCACGACAGAAATCTGGTCGGGCGCAAGATCGAACAGCCAGTGGGCTTCGATGACTTCGAGTCCCTTGTTCATCAGCGTGGCCGAATCGATTGTGATCTTGTTGCCCATCCGCCAAACGGGATGATTGAGGGCGTCGCGCACGGTTATCGAGGCAAAACGTTCGGCGGGCCATTCGCGGAACGGGCCTCCCGAGGCGGTCAGGATAATGCGCTTGAGGGTGGCGCGCGGGCGGCCTTCGAGGCACTGGAAAATCGCGTTGTGCTCGCTGTCGACCGGGAGCAGCTGAACGCCGTTTTCCCGCACGGCGCGCGTCACCACCTCACCCGCCACAACCAGCACTTCTTTATTGGCGAAGGCGATATCCTTGCCCGCCTTGATCGCCGCGAGCGTCGGGCGCAGGCCCAGCGCACCAACCAGCGCCGACATCACGAGGGTTGCGTCCGGATGGGTGGCAACCCCAATCGCGCCCTCGGCGCCGTGCAGGATGGTGACCTTTTCGGGCGCGAGCCGGGCTGCCAGGTCACGCGCCAATTCGGGCGTCGCGACCGACACCAGTTCGGGCCGGAAACGCCGTA
>JASHZA010000108.1 GCA_030042765.1 Candidatus Binataceae bacterium
TTTCTGCGCATAGTTGTGGATCGCCCCGACATCCCATGCAGGATCGACCACCGCCGCTTTGTGGGTCTCCGGGTCGCCGATCAAATAGATGAAGTTGGCCATCGGGCCGATCTGCGCCTGCCTCAAGTAGAGCTTGTGCTCGGTTGACATAGGATGGATCGCCAATCGGCTTTCAGGGTTTGCCGCTTTTGGGACGCGTCGCCTTGCGGCGCGCGGAGTTCACCGCGCGTGAGTCAAGCCGGAGCCCGCGATCCCACAGAAATTCGGGTTCGCCCAGGCGCTTCGCCACCCATCGCGACTGCACAAACAGATGGTCGCTCAGACGGTTGATGTAGACCAGGAGCTGATCGGCAAGGGCTTCCTCCCGCCTGACCGTCCAGCACACGCGCTCGGCCCGGCGGCATACGGTGCGGGCCTGGTGCAGAAATGCGTTGAGCATGCCGCCACCGGGAAGGGTGAAAGATTTCAGCGGTTCCAACTCCTGCTGCATCTGATCCATCTCGGCTTCCAGGCGGCTGACCTCGGCCTCACCCATCCTGTGCATCCCTTCGTATTCCGCGCCGGGAGGAGTCGCGAGCTCGCTGCCCGCGTCAAACAGCTCGTTCTGGATACGCCGAAGCATTTCGGAATACCAGTCGAAGTCGGCACCGAAGCCTTCGCGATAGCTGGGCAACAACGTCCGCACGATTCCGACAATCGCGTTAAGTTCGTCGAGCGTGCCGTAGGCTTCGAGGCGGCCGCTCTCTTTGGGCACGCGCGCTCCGCCCACCAGGCCGGTGAAACCCTTGTCGCCGGTACGTGTGTAGATTCTGGTGAGCCGAATCGGCATTCGACTTACACTCCGGCCTTCTTCCGCAGGGACTGATACGATGCGTCGCCAAGGTCTTGGGAGACCGGCAGACCCGCATCGCGCCATCCGGTCACCACCACCTGGCCGGATGCGTCGCGGGCTCCGCCAAATCCTCCTCGGACGTTGGTCAGATCCGCGTATCCGGCCTGCTCGAGCATCTCGCAGGCGCGCTGGGAGCGTCCGCCCGAAAGGCAACCAACCACGAGCTTTTTGCTCCTGGGCAGAACCTTTTCGACGACTGCGAGGAAGTTCGAATTCGGCTCCATCTGGCCGGGCCCTTTGATGAATACCACGGGAATATTGATGGCGCCGGCCGGATGGCCTTGCGCGAATTCCTGTTCGGTGCGGACGTCGAGATAGACCGCATCGGGATTCGTCCCGAGCGTTTCATGCGCCTGGCGCGGTTCAACTTGATTGATCGGCATGACGATAAGGACTCCCCTGAAGTGACGGGTTCATGCAAGCAGGTTCATTCTACCATGATCGCCGGGTCATTTCGGCTCCCGGTTTCCGTAGCGCTCGTGGTGGATCATTTCACGCCGTGGCTTGAGCGGGCGCGTCTGCGGCGGGTTGGACGGGTCAGGGTAGCCGAACGGCAGAACCGTAAAGATAGCCCATCCCTGTGGTATACCCAGTATCTGCGCGAGTTTGCCACTGTCAAAGTTCCCGACCCAGCAGGTCCCGAGACCCAGCGCACATCCGGCCGTTGCCATATTCTGCACCGCCTGTGCGCAATCGATGTCGGCCCAGCGCACGTTGGCGGTGTCCTTTAGCACGACGATCGCCGAGGGGGCGTCGGCGACAAATTTACCGGTCGAGCACAACGCGCCGACTTCGCGCAGAGTATCGCGATTTTGCAGTACGATAAATTGCCACGGCTGGAGGTTGCGCGCGCTCATCGCATGCCGTCCCGCGCTGACGATCTGCGAGAGCTTGTCGGGTTCGACCGGCCTCTGAGCGAAGCTGCGCTGCACTCTGCGGCTTTTGATTGCATCCAAAGCGTCCATCGGTAGTCTCCAATCGTGTGTCGGACCTATTCGGCCCCTTCTAATATCTCGTGCCGTCGGATTCCAGCTCCGGCTCAATCGGATCTGGCCGCTGCGGGCGATCCAATCCCGCGCGACAATTCGTCAAGCGCCGCCGAAGAGAGGCAAGAGCCCAGCGCTGGGGACTCCCCGTCTATTGCGAAGAGCGCGTCGCCGGCCGTGACGAAGGAGAGCAATTCCAGGGTTTGATCGCCCGCATGGTTCTGAGACGCAGCGCGCTGCACGATCGTGCGCAGGCGATCCCAGTCGTCATGGAAAACCGGAAGCGGATCGAGGTTGGAGGGCGGTTGAGCGGCGGCCTGGGCGGCTCGCCTCCGGCTGTCATCGACAACGGCGCCCAACTCGCCGGCAAGCTGCCGATCCGGGATTATCGTGCGGATTTGGGCGGCCGCTCCGGCGAGGAAATTTGCCACGTTCTCCGCCGCCATCCGCCACGCCGCTGCTTGCGCGGAAGTGATCGGCGCAGGCGTGTGCGCCGCCATCAGGGAGTCCGGCAACGCCAATCGCAGCGTTACGCGGACGCCGTCGTCCTCGGGAACGACCGCTGGTCCGAGCCGCAGGCTCTGCAGGGCTGTCCGTGCCTGCTCGCCTTGGGCGGTGGACGGAATTGAGGCTGCGAGGCTGTTGAGCTCTGCCATCGCGGGCGACAGATCGTACGAAAAGGCCTCGAGTCGCGGGATCAAATTGCCCTTGACCAGATCGAAGGCGCGCCCGGCGATTTCACTCTTGGTATGGTCTGGGTTGTAGAAATTGAGGTCCGCGACACGCAGCCTGAGCGCGAGGCCCTCGATACGGGGCTCGGTCTCCGCCTGGATTATCCCTTTCCATGAGATCGGGCTGACGCAGCTTCCGCCAAGCGCCAGACCGAGGCTGAGATCGCCGTCGGTGTTCAGCTCGAGCTGCGAATCGTGCCGGCCGAAACGCGGGTTTTCCGCGTAGAAATACTGGCATTCATCGCTTCCCCGAAAGAACTCCGCACGGCCGCCCGGACCCGTGTAAAGTCTCTGCGCGATGGCCGCGTTCAAAATGAGATAGCCCAGATCCAGCGGGACCTCGAGCTCGCCCGCTCCGACCGGCGTGGCGCCCAATAGCGCGAGCAAAACGCTTGCGGCCGCGAGCCGCCATGTTCCGCGGTGGTTGAACCTCATGCCTGTGCAGTTACGTGCGACGCGCCGGCGCGCCAGGTTGGAGCAGTCTACCGGAAGCTTCGAAACCGCAGAAACGCCGGAGCGCGACGCTTTATTCCTCCAGATTTTCGAGGTCGCCCTGCCGGCCGCCGAATGCCACCCCACGCTTGCTCATGCGGATAAATTCGACCATCTCATCGACCTCTGGGGTGAGCGGACCGGCCGCGGCCAACCGCTCGAGTGCAAGCTTGAGATTCTGCCGCTCCGAGAAGAGCCGGACGTATGCATCGCGCACGGCGCGGATCGCTTTCGCCTCGAAGCGCGCGCGCTGCATCCCCACGATATTGATTCCGCGCAGCGTGTGCGTCAGGTCCATCAGGCAAAACGGCGGCACGTCGCGACTGGTCCGGCTAAGCCCGCGCATCATCGCGAGCCGTCCTATCCGCACGTATTGATGAACCACGCAATTGCCGGACACCAGCGCGCGGTCACCGACCTCGGCCCATCCGGCAAGCAGTGCGCCGCCCGCGATAATCGCTTCGTTGCCGATGCGGCAGTCGTGAGCGACGTGGGAATTCTGCATGAAGAAATTGCCGTCGCCTATAATCGTAACGTCCCCGTGCTCGCTGCCGCGATGGACGGTGACACCCTCACGCAACACGTTGCGATTACCGATGCGGACGCGGCGCGGCTCGCCGCGGTACGCGAGATCCTGCGGCTCGTCGCCAACCACGACATTGGGATGAAGCAAGTTGTCCTCACCCAACTCAGTGTCGCCCAGAATCGTGACGTGACCGATCATCCTGGTACGCGCACCGACCCGGATACGCCCTTCGAGCATGCAAAAAGGGCCAACTTCCACGCCGGTCGCCAGTTCTACGTTTTGACCGACAACTGCGCTGGGATGGATCCGGGCGTCCGCATTCGCGGGGCGCCGGCTCGCACCGCCGCCTGCCGCTCGGTCCTCGGATCGCGTTGAGGCGACGCGGCGCGCCATGGTCAAAACATCGGCTCGCGCAGGTCCAGACCAAGCAACACCTTACCCGCCGTCTCGTAGACCTTGAGCGAACCGATGGTGTGCTGGTTAATCGTAAGCACGTCGCGCAAATGGCGATCGAGCGGTCCTGATTCATAAACCGCGGAACCGCCGTACGCCTTGTACAGCATCTCGACCGCCTCGACGCAGGCGGCATGAGCATGGTTGATCGCGATGCGGTAAAGCGACCGCTGCCGTGGCGATGGGAGATCCCCGGCGAGCAGCGAACGCCAGATGTCTTCGAGCCGATCGTATGCGTATCCGCGCGCCGACCCGACCAGGCCCTCGGCGCGAGCGACGATCGACTGCGCGTAACCCTCGTCGCGCAGCATCACTTTGCGGGGTGACAGCATGCTCGTCGTGACGACTTTGTGCTCAGCTAACTCGACGAAGCGGTCGATTGCGTTGCGGGCGATACCCAGGGCGACAGCGGGAACGTTGTAAGCAAACATCATCGGGTATGCATACAGTGGACCCTCGCGCCGCGGCTTGGACGGGTAG
>JASHZA010000109.1 GCA_030042765.1 Candidatus Binataceae bacterium
GGAACATTTCTCTCGCGCGGGCGCAACGCTCGGTGCTCTGGCGGTTACGGATAAGGTATCCGGACTCTGCCGCGGCTTTGGGTTTGTCGATATGGCGGACGCTTCAGACGTGGCGGTCGCGTACAGCCTGCTAAACAACACGTCGCTGAACGGACAATCGATAAAAATCGAACGTGATCCCTCGCTAAAGACCGGCAAATCGCGCCACCGGACGCAGGAACGCTAGCGCGCGCGTCACCATCGGAATTCTGTCCATCAAAAGCTGGAGGATCGGAATAGATTGGCCCAAAAGTTTTGGCTGACGCATGACTTTGCGGTGAAGATGCTCGATTGGTCCCCGCTCGAGGGTCTCGGCCGGCGTTTTCCTGCCGCAAGTGCGGACGTCGCTTCTGTCATTTTACAATTCTTTACAATTCTGAACCAACAAGCGTGGGCGGTAGACCAGGACGGCCGAGCTCTAGAAGGCACCATAAGCGACCGCTGGCTGTCGGAAGAATGTCCCCGCCTTGTCCGGGTGCAGGACGACGAAGATCGCAAGCGGCTCTCCCGCATTGCGGCGCAGTAGCGCGTCCTTGCGCGTATAACCATTTGAAATTCATGAGCCTTGCGACATCGCGCGTTCGGCAACGCAGCTATCGCGTACTGACCGCCTGTTTGTATCTGATGATCTCGTCCTTTTGGAGCCAAGCAGCTTGATCAACCAAGAAGCCCTTCCCAGCCCACTGCCGGTTCAAGGATGGAATTGGCCGTGGTGGCGCAGCACCAGGCATGACGTGATGGTGATGCCGTGGTTCGTGTTGATACACCTGACCGCTGTCGCCGGCGTGATCCTCTTTCCTTTACCCGGCTGGAAAGTTTTTCTCGGCACCCTCGCGCTTACCTGGATCGGCGGAATTGGCACCACCGTATGCTATCACCGATCACTTGCTCATCGAGCTCTGCGACTCAATCCGGCCGTTCGGGCGATACTGATATTTTTTGCAATGTTCAACGGTTCGGGATCACCACTGACCTGGGTAGCTAGTCACCGCGTCCATCACGCCCATGCCGACACGCCCAAGGACGTTTCGAGTCCTGTTCTGCATGGATTCTGGTGGGCCCATTTGCGATGGCTGTGGCAATCGGAGCTGCCGTCGGTCGAACGTTTTTGTCCCGACCTCGATCGTTTCTCATATAGAATCTGGGGGCACGTGCAGCCAGCTATCCTTGCGCTGTCCTACCTGGGTGGATTGTACTTCGGTCTTGCCGCCTTCTTCTGGCTTGGCTCGATTCGCCTGGCCTTCTCACTCCACGCTCAGTGCTTCGTCAACAGCTTATGTCATACGGAGCCTGACACACCGGTAGGTGAGGACTCGAGCCGCAATGTACATTGGCTCGCACTGATGCATTTGTTCCAGGGCGAAAATTGGCATCGTAACCATCACGCGCGACCCGCGCTCGCGAGATTGGGACGCACATGGCGCCAGCCGGATCTGGGCTACGTGATGATTTGCCTTTTGGAAAAAATGGGGCTGGTCGACGATGTCAGACGTTCACGGAACCTGGCGCAGAATTGAACCAACCGCGGAATCACTGCCAAGATGAGGATCTGGGCTTTCCTCCCGGTCCGCTGTAGGTGGCCGTATATCCCGGTTCGCGCTCGAATTTCACTCGAGGCATCTTCTCGCACAACGCTTTCCAGGCCGTGACGAGTTCGTCTTCCGCCCGATAGTCGAAGGGATCCTGAAGGATCTTTTCGCCGGTTCCCCCGCGTTCCAGCGGATGGTCGCGAAGCCAGTGAGCTGTGAGCGCCAGCCCCTGTTCGGGCGGCACCACGTCCGTGTAGCCGAGATGGGTCTTGATCCTGGTGAGATCGAGCACCCGATGCGTGGTCCAGGGTTGCGCCATCATTGGACGGGCAGGTATCGCAAACTGCCACGGCATCGAGACGATTTCCAACTCGTATCCCAGGGCTTGCGCGATGACCTCCACCATCTGGCGCAGAGTAAGCAAGTGCTCGTCGCCGCAATTGTAAATCTGCCCCTTCGACGCATCCGAACGATCCACCGCCAGCAAAACGGCGTGCGCCGCGTTCTCCACGTAACCCGAATGGCACAACGACAGCCCATCTTCGGGCAGTATGATCGAACGCCGGCCGTCGAGAATCCGCCGCACGACGCACCATTCACGCGGTGCGATCTGATACGGACCGTAGAGAAAGGGGTAACGAAAGTGCGTAGCCTCCGGATGCCGCTCGAAGACCGCCTGTTCGGTCTGCGCAACGCGCCATCCCTTGGGATCTTCGTCCTCGACCGGCACCGTCGGCGCGTCCTCCGCCGTCGGCACCGGCATCCCTTGCGGGCGCAACACGGTCGGGTTCATATAGCCGCGATATGCAGGTGTGCCGCCGATCGAGATGAAACGGCCGGTCCGGCCCGCCATCACTTCGACGATTCGCCGCAAGCGGCCATACGCGGCGATTGTGAGATCGAAGGTGCGGCTGCCCAAGGCACCGCGCAGCGCATCCTCGGAGAAGGGGTCCGTATGGATATGTTCGACGGTAGGCGGAATTTCGTCCAGCTCGTGACGGCCCGTGTGCAGCATTGCGACCTGATAGCCGCGGCTCACGAGGCCGTTGACGATGAAATGACCGGTCGGCCCGGTCCCTCCGATCACAAGCGCTTTCAAGATGGCATCCTTCCCCGCCGCCGCGCCTGAATCCGCGCGATCGGTTCAAAACTATCAGAAGGTAGGCAGGTGCTGGATCTCCTTGTACTTGTAGTAGCCGGGCCCGACGCCATACTCCATGATTCCGAAGCCGATGTCGTTGCCGCAGCGCCATTCGATCAAATGGTCGCTTAGCGTGCTCGCCTCGGCAAGCACCTTCGGGTCGCTGAGATCCCACACATCGTGCTCGACGTGGTATTCGCCCTTGCTGTCGCCATGGTACCAACCGCGGTACCCGCCATAGCCGCCGCCCTTGAGATGCCAGCGCGGCTGGTGGGTCACGAAAGAAACGTCGCGCCGATTCCCGTTCTTGAAGTAGAGCTGGATCTCTCCGCCCTTGAGCGTCTGGACCGGTCCGGAGGCGTCCCAGCGAAATTCCTGTTCGGTCCGTTCCAGATGCCATCCGGGATCGCTTTTTTCGCCGAAGGGCCCTGCCCTTTCGCCGCTGAAATAACTGTATTTCCCGGGCCCGCGCTCGACGAAGCGCCAGTGGAGTGCATAGTTGGGAAATTGCGCCACCGACCAACTGAAGAGGAAAGGTGCGAAGGTGGTGCGGGTAGAATCCGAGGCGTCCGTGCGCAGGGGACGGCGTGTTCCCCATGATCGGTCGCGATGCGCCCACCAGACGTCTTCGCTCAGCGCGATAGTCTTGCCGCCCACTTCAAGCACACCGCGCACGCGGCCGGCCTGGTCGAAACGCGAGATATCCTGCACGATCTTGCCGCCGCTCTGGCGGAAGTCGTGCTCCTCCTCGTGCGGATTCATCGTCGCCGCCCATTCAAGGTCCAGGCGCAGGCTCGACGGGTTATCGTCCAGGCGCATCCGGAAGCGGCGCAATCCCTCGAGCACCTCGACCGACAACGGTCCGATCTTCACCTCGTCGATTCTCGGCCGCAGCGCGCGCGACGCGCGAAAGTTGTACTGCTTGCCCTGATGCCACACGGTGGCGAATCCGTCCTGCACGTTTTTGTTCGGATATTGGCCTACGCCGAAGCCAATCATCGCGTCCTTGTCGCGGACGTTGTAGATGCTTACGTAGATGCGCTCGGTCCATTCCGGGCTGTCCGTTTGCACATGGTCCATCGTCGTCGGCAACTGATGGCACATCATTTCGTCCCAAGCGCTCAACATCTCGACTCTCCCCTAGAATCTTCGCGGCCGCTGATTTTCCCCGCCGGCACTTTCAAAAGCCCAGTGCCTTCGCCGCCATGTCCAGAACTACCGGAACCGAATAGGTCGTGCGCGCAAGGCGCAGGTCCTTGTTGCGGCCCTCCGCAAACAGTCCCGAGGCGGAGAGCCAGAAGGCGGTGCTGCGCATCATGTAGAGGATTTCATAGTAGCGGCAAATTTCGAGATCGACTTTGAGGCCGGTAAGCCGCTCGTAATAGTCCAGGAAGAAATCGCGGTCGACCACGCACGACAGCAGCGGCGAGCCTTCGCGGTTGAGATCGGAAAGCACGTAGGCCACGTCGTACATCGGATCCCCGATCACCTGCAATTCCCAGTCGATAATCGCGGCGATCGCGTCATCCCTGATAATCAGATTGCCGCTGCGATAAGCGCCGTGCACAAAGGCCAAGCGCTGGGCCTGCGGTGCGTTCGCCTTGAGCCACATAAGCACTTCGGTCAACACCGGTTCCGGCTTGCTTATCGACTGGCGAATCAGAATCTCCCATTTTTCGATCTCGCGCAGTGCGAAGTCCTTGCCGGGGCCGGGAACACCGATGAAGTCGAGGCCCGCGGCGCGCCAATCCAGATTGTGCAACGAGGCCAGCGCCTCGACGAAACTGCGCGGTAACTTTCCGCGTTTGGCCGCCTCGGCGTAGAACTGTTTGCCCGCCCGCGACCACGGATTCGGCACCTCGCCTTCAACCTTCTCCATCACGAAAAAGGGACCGCCCAGCAGCGACGGATCCTCTTCGTACCAATAGGCCTTCGGCGTGGGCGCCGCGGTCTTCTCGAGCGCCTTGATTACGGCGAACTGTTCCTTGAGGCTCGACAGTTCGCGCAACAGTCCGGAGCCCGGATCCTTGCGCAGGCAAAAACCCTCGCGCCGTTCCCGGCCATCCTCCTTCCAGTTCGCATAAAAGATGTATATTTCATGCGACCAACCGCCTGCCGTCTGCACGAAGTCCGAAAGCGTCAGATCGCGCGCCGCGGGCAGCTTGCTCCCGAGATAATCGCGAATCCTTTCCTCGGTCGTGCGCGCGGCCGCCATTTCTCAGACCCCCGCCTTTCCCGCGACCTTGAGATCTTGATCGAGCAACTGCCGCAAGGTCTGCCGCACCAGGCGATTGGCGGCGGTGAATGATTCCTCTCCGATCTGGGCGCGCTGCGCGTACAATTGCTCGATTAACCGGTTCAATTCGGCTTCGCTCGCGGGACCGCCTCCGAGGAGTCGGTCCGAGCCGGACAGCTGCGAAAGATTGCAGAACAGCGTGGCGAGCGCCTCGTGCTTCCCTTCAGCGATATCACTGCGCTCCTCGACCTGACGCGACACGAATTCCAGAATCACGGCCGCCATATAGGCCTGCGCCTTGGGAAAGGGTTCGGCGATCGCCGGCGCGATTACGTTACGCAGCGAACTGACGATCTCATTCAAAAGTTGCTTGGCTGGAATCATCGAAATATTGCGGAATTTTAACCGACCTTCGCGGCGATCGACGCCGCTTGATCCAGCCTCTTCAAAGCCCGATCAGAAGGTTCGCTTGGCTGGCCCAGCACCAGATGCGTGAAGCCGAGATCGATCAGGCGCTTGCACGTGTCCTCCTTCAGCGCGAACACTGCGATGGCCAGATCGATCGTTTCGAATTTGCGCCCGGCGCGGCTTGCCGCTTCGCGCAGCATTTCAAGCCTGCGCGTAAGCGCATCGATCGGGGCCTCCACCGGGAACCATCCTTCGCAATAGTCGACCACGCGCTCGAGCGACTTCGGCGAAAGCGAGCCCATCCATACCGGTGGTCCGCCGGCCTGTGCCGGCTTCGGCCAGCACCAGATCGGATCGAAATTCACCAGGTCGCCGTGAAATTCCGCGGCCTCTTCCTTCCAGATCCTCTTGATCGCCTTGACGCGCTCGCCGGTCACGCGCCAGCGCTTTTTGAACGGGACTCCGTGATCTTCCATCTCCTCGGCGTTCCAGCCCGCGCCAATCCCGAGGATTACGCGGCCATTGGACAACGCGTCCAGCGAAGCAACTTGTTTTGCCAGATGAATCGGATCGTGTTCGGTGACCAGGCAAACACCAGCGCCGATTTTGATCTTCGTGGTGGTCATCGCCGCGGCCGTCATCGCGATGAACAAATCGTGTACGTGCGAATATTCCTTCGGCAGTTCCCCTCCCATCGGGAAGGGCGTTCTTCGGCTGGCCGGAATGTGCGTGTGCTCGGGAAAAAAGATCGAGGCGAAGCCGCGTTCTTCCGCTGCCTTGGCAATCTCATCGGGGCGGATCGAATAATCGGTAGGGAATATCTCTACGCCGAAGGTTGCCATTGGTTCACCTCATTATTCGACTCGGTATGGGGTCGCTCAATTTCGCGAGGTCACCCGGATTCGTAGCGGCTGGCGCACTCACCGTCAACCCGCGCTGCGTGGATTCAGGCGTCGACGCTTTGAGTTGGAACACCGCGCGTCTGAATTTTGTCAGGGCAGCAGGCCAAGATGAATCCCGACGATCAGCGCGGCGAGCGCCAGCGCGAAGAGCATACCCGCAATTGCGCGACTGAGTTTCATTCGTTTCGTTTCCACGTTCGGCCAAGAGGCCTCTTCTGGAACCTTGCGGTGAGCACTGCCGGCGTCATTCGACTCGCAATAGCGGTATTTTTATCAGGACGCAGTCGAAGCTGGAACGGTTGTCGCGTCCCGCTCCGACGCCGCAACGTCCTTACGCGCGATCCAGATGAGCAGCAAAAGAGCGGGGATCGTTACGACTGTGGTTAGCATGAAAAACGAAACCCAGCCGAGCCGGTCAGCCATCACGCCGCCGGAAGAAGCCACCAGCGTGCGGCCGACCGCCGATAGCGAGGAGAGCAAAGCGTACTGGGTTGCGGTAAAAGCAGGCGAACAGAGGTTCGAGAGATACGCGACCAGCGCCGCGCCCGCCATCGCGCCCGTGATATTCTCGGCCGCAACGCAGAGCGCCAGGTAATCCAGCCGATGACCGCCTATCGCTTGTAGTACATAAAACAGATTCCCGGCGGACTGCAGCAGCCCGCACAAAATAAGGGCGCGCATGACTCCGAGACGGGCCGCCACCAAACCGCCCAAAATCGCGCCGACAATTGTCGCGAAAAAACCAACCAGCTTGGATACCGCCGCGATCTCCTCGAGCGAGAAACCCAACGAGACATAGAGCGGCATCGACATCACGCCCGCCATCGCCTCGCCCATCTTGTAGCCCAGGACAGAAAGCAAAATCAGCGGCCACAGGGGACGCCGCATGAAGTCGGCGAAGGGTCCTTCGACCGCGGTCGCGAGCCAAGTGCGCAGCGCTTCCCAACCGCGGACTCGAGCTGCCGGTGGAACCTCAACGGGCACCGGCGGTTCCGGGCCAAATAGAAAGCCGACCAACCCGACGACCAGTAACGCAGCCATCGTGGCGTAGGCTGCGAACCATCCCGCGCGTGCGGCGATGATGAGGGCGCCGGCGCCTGCGGCCAGCATCGCAATGCGATAGCCGGTCTGAATCATTGCGGCACCCGGTCCCTGCTGATCGGGTGCGAGAATCTCGACTCGCCACGCGTCAATCACGATGTCCTGGCTCGCCGAGAGGAACGCGACGATGAGCGCGATAATCCCCATAACGGCGAGGTCGCGCTTGGGGTCGCACAGGCCCATCGCGAGGATCGCGACGATCAGGGCAAGTTGGATCGCGACGCCCCAGCCGCGCCTTCGGCCGAGGGGCAGCGGCGGCGCCAACCGATCGATGAGGGGCGACCATGCGAACTTTAGGGCGTAAGGAGTGCCGACGAGGGCGAAGGCGCCGATCGCGCTTCGGCTGACGCCGGCGCTGGCCAACCAGGCCGAAAGAGTCGAGAAGGTAAGCAGCAGCGGCAGGCCGCTGGCGAAGCCCATCGGGAGGATCAGAAGGACGCGGCGGTCCGAATAGACGGCCAGCGAGGCTCTCCAGGGGGTCATCGCCGGTAGGGCATCTCTGCCGGGCGGACTGGCGACGGCTGACTGCAGATAGTGAAAGATTTCACCCTTAGCAGCAAGGCTACTTTGCCGTAGGATGCGGGTATCATCATGCCTAGGAAACCTTGGCAGATGAGACGGGCGAATCAAGTAGGCACATCAAGGCTTTACAAATTGGGCAAGCCTTTCGTTGCGGTATGGGCGAAGGGGCAGTTTTGCGGGCATGGGTTAAGAGGGTAAGTCTCACGGGCGGGATCGAGGGGGTGGGCCTGGCGGGAGGAGGTTCAGGGGCGAAGATTTTGCGTAAAGAAACGCCGGCGATCCATCGACCGCCAGTGGCCGATCCGGGCGGGTTTCGGATGCCGTAATTGCTGAGCTTTGGGACAGGTCGCCGCGAGAGAGGCCCAGAAGGCGGGCGGCCGGCGCCGCACCGTTTTACTAACGATCTGGACATCATTTGCCAATAATGTACGGTTGAAGCCGGGCGGTGGGTCTGGTGCGTCGTCGGGCGCATCGAAGGAGATTGCCGTGTCTGCCCAGCGCGATGGACATAAATCCGCGGCGAGCGATGCAGCGGGAGAATCGCCACTGCCGGCGGCGAAGTCGATGCCGACCGGACTCGAAAATCTGCGGTACGCGGAAGACGACGGAGTCGGGCTGCTCACGATCGACCGCCCCGCCGTTTACAACGCGATCAGTCTCGCCACCATGGACGAACTGGACCGCGTTCTCGACTGGCTCGAAAATGGATCGCAGGCCGGAGCGCTGGTGGTCACCGGCGCCGGCGAACGGGTCTTCGTTTCGGGAGGCGACCTCAAGGATTTCGAGTCACTCACCACTTACGATGCCGCGGCCGCGATGTCGCGGCGAATGCAGCATCTGATGGCGCGCCTGAGCGGCCTGCGGATACCGGTGATCGGGGCGATAAACGGCGACTGCCTGGGCGGCGGATGCGAATTTGCGCTGGCGACGGATATCCGGATCGTGAGCGAAGGCGCGCATTTCGGCTTCAAGCAGGTGACGCTCGGAATAACCCCGGCGTGGGGCGGGCGGGGCCGGCTGGTGCGGCTGATCGGCCGTTCGAGAACGCTGATGCTGCTGCTCTCCGGAGACCTGATCGACGCGACCGAGGCTCGTCGGATTGGCCTGGCGGACCGGGTGACGCCGGCGGGCGAGGTGCTGGCGGCGGCGCTCGAGCTGGCGCGAAGTATCGCGCGGAATCCGCGCGGGGCAGTCGAGGCGATAAAGCGCACGGTCAACCATGACGAAGCGGCCGGCGGCGAGGATGCGATCGAGTTCGAAGCCGACGTTTTTGCCCGGACCTGGATTTCCGAGGATCATTATGAAGCGCTGGCGGCCCGCAAGGAGAAGCGAGCGCCGAAGTTTCGCGGACGTTGATCGGGGACGACATCGATTACGCGGAGTGCAAGATTATGGCTAATGAGTCCGAAGCCAGTGGCGGCAAGGCGGAGGCGCCAAACGGCGTCGCTCGAGAGCGCGCATCCGAGAATGGGAAGGGAAGCGGTAGTTTCGCCGAGGCCGAACGCCGGTGGCGCCAGCGCGTGGAAGCCAAGCCGATCAGTCCCGCGCGAACTTCTTCGGGACTCGACATTGACTTTGCGTACACCCCCGAAAGCATAAGCCATCTCGACCCGATGGAAGATATCGGGCTGCCCGGTGAATTTCCTTTCACGCGCGGGGTGCAGCCGACGATGTATCGCGGGCGGCTGTGGACGATGCGGCAGTACAGTGGGTTCGGAACGCCGAAGGAGTCCAATGCCCGCTACAAATGGCTGCTGGAGCAGGGCCAGACAGGGATCTCGGTGGCGCTCGACCTGCCGACGCAGCTCGGCCTGGATTCGGACGATCCCGAAGCGGCCGACGACGTGGGGCGGGTGGGCGTTGCGATCGACACGCTGGCCGACATGGAGACGCTTTTCGAGGGTATCCCGCTGGATCGAATCAGCACCTCATTCACGATCAACGCGACCGCGGCGATTCTGCTGGCGATGTACCTGGCGGTGGCCGAGCGCAACGGCGTACCGGCGGCCAAGATCAGCGGGACGGTGCAGAACGATATCCTGAAGGAATACGTGGCGCGCGGCACCTGGATTTTCCCGCCGGAACCGTCGCTGCGGCTGATCGTCGATACGATCGAGCATTGCATGCAACATGCTCCGCGTTTCAACGCGATCAGCGTAGCGGGGGCGCATTTCCGCGACGCCGGCGCGACGGCGGTGCAGGAACTCGCGTACACGTTGGCCGACGGCATCACCTATGCGGAGCGATGCGTCAGCCGCGGGCTCAAGGTCGATGAGTTCGCGCCGCTGATCAGCTTTTACTTTTACACGCATAACGATCTGTTCGAGGAAGTGGCCAAGTATCGCGCGGGGCGGCGGCTGTGGGCGCGCCTGATGAAGGAACGCTTCGGCGCGCGCGACCCGCGATCGATGATGTTCCGCTTCGGCGTGGTATGCGGCGGGAGCACGCTCACGGCGCAGCAGCCGCAGAACAATATCGTGCGGGTGGCATACCAGGCGCTGGCGTCGGTGCTGGGCGGCGTGCAATCCGTGTTCACCGCGGCGTGGGACGAGGCCTTTGCGATCCCGACGGAGACCACGGCGGAGCTGGCGCTGCGCACGCAGCAGGTGCTGGCATACGAGACCGGCGTGCCGAACGTCGCGGACCCGCTGGGCGGGTCATATTATGTCGAGGCGCTGACCGATCGAGTCGAGCGGGAGGCAGCGGCGATTATCGATCGAATCGACCGCATGGGCGGGATGGTGCCGTGTATCCAGAGCGGGCTGATCCAGAAGGAAATCGCGCTCGAGGCGTATCGGCATCAGCGGCGGATCGAGAGCGGTGAGCAGGTGGTGGTCGGCGTGAACAAATTCAGCCGCGAGGAACCGGAGCGCCGTCAACTCGAACTCTACGAAGCCGATCCGAGCCTGGGGACGCGCCAGCGCGAGGAACTTGCGAAGGTCAAAGCGTCGCGCGACAACGCGCGCGTCCGCCGCGCTTTGGATGAATTGCGCGAGACGGCGCACGGCAGCGGGAGCCTGATGCCGCCGATAATCGAAGCGGTGAAGGCGTATGCGAGCGTGGGCGAAATCTGTTCGGTGCTGCGCGCGGAATTCGGCACCTTCACGGAGCCGACCAGCCTCTAGCGGAGGAACGGGTGAAATCGGGCCCAATTCGAGTTGTGATCGCGAAGCCGGGACTGGACGGGCATGACCGTGGCGCCAAGGTGATCGCGTACGCGTTGCGCGACGCGGGAATGGAAGTCATCTATACGGGCCTGCGCCGGAGCACCGAGGAAATCGTCAATGCCGCGATCAGCGAAGATGCGGATGCGATCGGACTGAGTATCCTGTCCGGCGCGCATATGGCGCTCGCGAAAAAGATATTGGACGGACTCAGCGAGGCGGGCAGCGATGAGGTGGCGGTCTTTGTGGGCGGGACGATTCCGCCGCGCGACGTTGAGCCGCTTTTGCAGTTGGGAGTCGCGGGGGTATTTCCCACCGGCACGCCGCTCAAGG
>JASHZA010000110.1 GCA_030042765.1 Candidatus Binataceae bacterium
TGCTCGCTGCGCGCCATCGACGCCAGCCGCGGTCCGTCGAGCAGCACCAGCGTCGCGAGCCTGATCGCGGCGAGCACGAACATCCCTGCCAGCACGCAGGTCAGCACGCCCACACGCGTCTGACGCCGCTTGAACCAGGTGTTCATGGCATCATCATCACGCTTCCGGGCGCTGGCGGCTGGAGTTTGTATCTTGCCGCCAGCGCGCGCAGGCGTCCGTGCGAAGAGAGTTCAGCCGCTTCGAGCTTGAGCCGCTGATTGCTGTCTTCGAGATTGTGAATGTCGATGCGCAGGGCGGATAGCCGGTAGCCCTCCTGGGTCACCTCCAACCTCACCATCAACGTGGCAAATCCGGCCGCGACAATCGCGATTCCGAGCAGCGCCGGTAGCAGCCGCGACGGCTTGGCGGTGGGCTTGGGCCGGCGGTTCACGCTGATCTCCGTTCGATACAACGCAGGCGCGCGCTGCGCGCCCGCGGATTTCGAGCCACCTCTTCCGGCGTGGGCCTCGACGCCTTGCGCGTCACCGCCTCGAAATGGCCGCCGTTGACCAACTCGCGGAATCGATGCTTGACCGGGCGGTCCTCCAACGAATGGTACGCAATCACGATCATGCGGCCGCCCATCGCCAGTCGTGCCGGCGCGTTGTCGAGGAAGGCGCCAAGACTTTCCATCTCGCGGTTGACTGCGATTCTTAGCGCCTGGAAAGTACGCGTGGCCGGATTGATCCGGCCCTGGCGGCGGCCGCCAACGACCCCTTCGATCACCGCGCGCAGCTCGCCAGTGGTTTCGAGTAGTCGGCGGCGGCGCGCCTCGACCAGCGCGCGCGCTATTCGCCGCGCCGCGTGCTCCTCGCCATAGATCGCAATTATGCGGGCCAGCTCCTCTTCGCTCTCCTCGTTGACGATGTCCCGGGCGCACAACTCCTGGCGCTGGTCCATCCGCATGTCGAGCGGACCATCGAAGCGAAAGCTGAAACCCCGCGCAGGATCATCCAGCGCAAAACTGCTCATCCCGAGGTCCGCAAGGATAGCGCCGGCCCAGGGCATCGCGCACTCGTCCAGGACCGCGTCGACGTTGCGAAAGTCGGCTTGGCGCAGGGTCACCCGATCGCCAAAGCGCTCGAGCCGCGCCCCGGCATTACTTATCGCCTCGGCATCGCGGTCGAGACCGAGCAGATGCGCGCCCGTCGCTTCGAGCAAAGCCTCGGCATGTCCGCCGGTACCTACCGTCGCGTCGACGATCGTCATCGGCTTGCAAGCGCGGACGAGCCGTACCACCTCCTCCGTCATCACCGCCACATGTTGACGGCCCGCCGCGCTCAAGCCTTTTTCCTCACCCAGCAACATCCTGGCCCACTCGTTCGTTCCCGCTCTTAAAAGTCGATTTTCTGCAAAAATTCAGGATTACTCAGTTGCTCTTCGGCCGCCTTCAGCACTTGTTCCAGCGTCGCCTTGTCCCAAAGTTGAAAGCGATTATGCTTGGCTGAAAAGGTCACTTCGTGGCCGAGACGGGCAAAGTCGCGGAGCTTGGGAGGAATCAGGATCCGGCCCTGCTTGTCGACCGGGACCTCATGCGCGCCGCCCACATAAAATGTCTCGAACAGCTGCAAGTTCGTATCGAGCATCCGCTTGTTGACAAATTTGCTGATCACGTTTTCCCACTCATTGGGCAGATAGGCTTCGAGGCAGGGCTGGCCATACTCCTTGAAGCTTGTAATGTAGAGACGATCATGACCCTCCCGCTGCAAGACTTCTCGAAATCGGACGGGCATGCTGACCCGCCCTTTTTCGTCAATTGAATGGTCGAAGCGGCCGCTAAACACCGCGTTATCCCCCAGAGACCCACAATCTCCCACTCTCACCCACTCCAGTCAAGGGAATCTTTAGCCAAGTGTGATTTTCTGTGGCGAAATGAAGACGAAAACAGAAACACGACGCTCGAATCAACTCAGGCAGCGCAACGATAATTCACGGAAGTGTCCCACTCCCGGACTTGAACGCATCCTCGACGGACCGTAGTCTGGTTTCGACGATGACCAACCAGGTGCAGAAGGCTGAAGAGCCGCTTGAGATTGAGAAGCTCGGCCCCGGCGCGACAATACTCGAAATATTCCACGGAATTGGGATTGCCCTCGGGTTAAGCCTGCTATGGACGCTCGAGGCGATACGTAACCGGTTTTTCCGTGCCCTCGACCGAATGAACGTGGGGTCGCGGACCCGGCGCGGCAGCGCGTTCCCTCCCGGTCGCCCGCGCAAACGGGCCCAAGTCGCTGCTCGACATTAGTGCGCTCGACCGCCGCCGGCGGGCGGCATCTTCAGCGGGCGCTGGTGGTGACCCATCCGCTGTCGCTTGAATCGCGCCGGTTTGAAAGTCTGGACAACGCCTCGAGCTGTTGCAGAGGAGTCCGATCTCACGATCGGATATTCATCCAGCAAACGCGCGAGATAGCGGACCAGTTCATCATCCAGCACGCGGACCAGCGCGTCGGTCTGGGCCGCCTGGGTTATTTTGAGGAAACCCTCGAGCCGATGCCCACTGTCGTGCTGGCGAATCAACCGCGTAATAGTGCTCTGCGAAAGTAGCGCGAGCTTCGCTTGCAGCTCACCTCTCACTAACGCCAGCAAGCCTTCGAGCTCGGAGCACGGTGATGGCGTGCCGATCACGAAGCCGCAACTCGGGCAGCGCGGCGTGACCTCCGGCGAGAGCGGTGCTTCAAGGCCACACTTGAGGATCCGCCGTTCGAGCACCACCATCCGATCCGCCAGTTCCGTGCTTCCCTGCGCGGCCAGCGCGGCGATCGAGTTGAGCCGCCGCAAGGCCTCGAGGTGGCGATGCACTTCTTCGGCGATTCCGCTTACCCGGTCCATCTCGATCCGCCACGACTCATGTGCCGAGCGGTAATGCTGCACGTACGTCCATTTGAATTTTTGGAAGCGCGCTTCGAGCGCGTCGAACTTGCCCGGCGTCGCGATGGCTGCGTCCAGGTTGACGCCCACCCTCAGCAATTGGCATTCGGTCTCCAACGCAGCCAGGCGCCGGTCGTGGCCGGGGTCCGCGCTGAGGTCAGGCTGCAAACCTGTCGCTGTCAGATACTCACGGATTGCGCGCAAGCGCGGCACAAATCCGGCGACCAACGCCAACGCCTCGTAGTCCGCAGAGGTCTTCATCGCGGCTTCCCGTCGATCGGCGTCCGCGCCGCATTCGATTAGAGCCTGCGGACCCGCCTCCGCGAGCGCAATGAAATCGGCGAAGTGCCTGTGATGGTCGGTC
>JASHZA010000111.1 GCA_030042765.1 Candidatus Binataceae bacterium
CTGCGCCGTCGTGAAGGCCAGCACATAGCCGCCGATCGTCCCGTGCGACAGCCACTGTGCGGTCGCATGCTTCAATACCGGCTGTCCGCCCGGCGAACGCAACCCACGCCCGTGCACGACCAACACCGCGCGATGACCCTTTCTCGCCGAATCCAGGATGAATTGCGTCAGCGCCTGCTTCGCGTCTGGTTGGGTCATGCCGTGCAGGTCGATGTGTCCCTGCACCGAAAATTCGCCCCGCCGCAGCCGCGTCACCAGCCGTGGATCAAGGCCGATGCGCATCCCCTCGACGTACTCCTCGGTCTCCGTCAACTCGAAATTTCCCAGTCCCGAAACGAGGTCGGATAGCTGCGCCAGCACTTCGGCATCTTCACTCACGATGTTTCGCGTGATTAGCGGCTCGACTGCTATCCGAGCGGCCCCGGCGCCCACCAGCGGACGCACCCCTTCGAACGCCTCCCGAAATATCGCCTCCTCGTCCATCGGCGTGATAGCAGTTGCATTCGGGACCGCTGACGCTCGAGTTGCTGCGGGGGGTCGCGGCTGAGCGATCGGCGGGGCAGACGCTTTATGCTCTTGCAGCAACTTTTTGAGGTCTTTGAATGGTGAATTGAAGACGGCCTTGGACTCGCGCGTCTGATGGTCCTCGTTGCGCCGAACCGGTTTGCGCTTCTTCGCCATTTTCGTCACTGCCCGTGTACGCTAATTCTAACGCGATGCAGTATCGCGAAACCATAAAGCGGACTGCTCCGCGCCGTCGAACTATCCACACGCTGTCCCCGCCGAAAGATCCAACGCATCCCCCCGACGAGCCCTCCCGGGTGGACCTCGCCCGTTTTTGGCGCTCAGCCATGGGCTGCCGCGTATGCCCGACTATTGCGCCATGGCGCAAATTCCCGCCGACCGCGCGCGGAACCCCCCGCTTTCGTATCATGATTCTCGGCGAAGCTCCGGGACGGGTCTCGCTTGACAACCATCGGCCCTTTTCCAACCCGCGCAATCTCACCGTGCGCCGCGCAGTTGCTCGTGCGATAGCGCCGCGCCAGCTCGAGCCGGAGGAAATTCTCTATTTCAGCGACACCGTCAAGTGCTGGCCAGTATCCGCAACCGGAGCCAACCGTTCGCCCACCGCTCGCGAGACCGCGACTTGCGTTACCCGCCACCTGGCCCGCGAGCTCGAGATCGCTCGCCCCCGCGTGATCTTTGCCTTCGGGGCGCGCGCCGCCTCGGCCTTGCTGGGTGGTTCCATCAAGCTCTCTAACGTTCACGGCTCTGTCTGCCGCAATCGCGACGGTATCCGCGTAATTCCACTGATGCATCCGTCGACGATCAACATCGCCGGCATGCGGCGCGTGGGAATAAAATCGCTCGACGATTACGAGCGTCAGCTAGCCGCACTCTTTCACCAGGAGATCGGCTCGCTCCTCTGCGCGCTTGACCAGAGCAACAAAAGAAAAGAAATGTAGAGGACGCTTTCCAGCGGCGTATATCGCCTGGTTTCGCACTTGCCACGGCTCACAACAAAACGCGACAAGGGACTCCGATGCGAAAGTTCATCCTCATCACCGGCGCGGTCGTCGGGGTTATCATCGCTATCCTCGCTGCCCTTCTCTTCTATGCTGCCTTAAACCTCGATTCGATTATCGCAGCCAACCGCGACCGGATTCTCAAGATCGCCAGCGACTCGGTCGGTCGGCCGGTCGAGGCGCAAGAAATCAAAGCTCACGTCGGATGGGGTGTGATGGTCGACGTGAGCAGCGTCAAAATCGCCGACGACCCCGCTTTTTCCCAACTGCCCTTTCTTCAGGCCAACGACGTCTACCTCCAGGTCGAGTTTCTGCCGCTACTGGCAAAATCGGTCAAAGTTAGCAGTCTCATCCTGGATTCACCGCAAGTTCGTCTAATCCGCAACCGTTCCGGGGTATTGAACGCCAGCACGCTCGCGAAAAAGCGCGAGAAAGTGAAGGAGAACGAGCAGGTGAGGGAGAACGCCAGGGCCGCCGGACCGCCGTCCGAGGTGTCGTCCGGCGAGGGTGGAGGCGAGGCGCGCGGAGGCGCGGTGGGCCTCGCCGCGCTGACCGTCAAGAGCCTCAGGGTCAAAGATGCCCAGCTTTTCTATGAGGACCAGCAGGCCGGCGGCTCCCCGATTACAATCAACGCCCTCAACCTCGCGGTCGACAACTTCAGCGTCAACTCGCCTTTCGACGTTGCGCTGACTCTCGCGGCATTAGGCGACCAGAAGAATCTCGATGCGTCGGGTCAGGTCGGTCCGCTGCTTCACGACGGCGCGCTCGATGTTGATGCGATTCCGCTCAAGCTCACTGCCACCGTCGGTCCGCTCGCGTTGTCCCAGGTCAAGTCTATAGGGCAATTGGCCCACGCGATTCCTCCCGCGCTCTCGATCTCCGGACCTCTTGTCGTAAACGCCAAGGCCGCTGGCACCCTCAACGCGATCCAGTTTGACGCTGGCAGCGACCTCACCGGGGATGCGATCGCTTATCGCGGAGTCCTCGACAAACCTTCCGGCGTGCCTTTCAAGTTCGACGCCACCGGCGCCCGCCAAAATGGCAAGCTAGGCGTCAGCGTTGCGAACCTCACGCTGGCGAGCCTTGTACTGAAGGCCTCTGACATCACCCTTAATGGCGAGAAGGTCGTTGCCCGTCTCGATAGCAACAATTTCGACGTTGGCGGTCTCGCCAAAGTCCTGACCGCCGCGCAGAAGTACAGCCCGACGGGCAGCGCCGCGATTCACGCCAACGTACGGGTCCTGGGCAAACAGCCTTCGGCCAACGGCACCATCACCCTGGCTAACATCAACATCGCCATTCCCAACGCCAAAGTCCCGCCCGTCGGAAATCTGAGCGGAACAGTCAAAATGGCTGGTAATACGGCCAACCTGGGACCGCTAACTTTCAACGTCGGCTCCGGCCACGCGAAACTCGAGGCGGCCGCCCAATCGATTCAGCCTCTCAAGGCTACTTACCAGTTCAGCGCCGATACGCTCAAAATCGGCGAACTGGTCCCGAGCCGCAAGGACCTTGGCGAGCAGGTGAGCCAGCTCGCTTCAAACGGCAGCCTCAGACGCGATGGTGCCGCCTTTTCAGCGACGAGCACGCTTACCTCGGCTTCCGGGATGGTCGCGAACGTCCCCTACAATGATCTTGCGCTTTCTACGGCCTACAGCGGCGACAGGCTCACAATCGATTCGCTCAAGCTCAACACTTTCGACGGCTCGGTGGCTGCTAATGGAGTCGCGACACTTGGCACCACTCCAACCTTCAATATGAAGCTCAACGCCGACAACGTGGATATGCAGAAGGCGCTGGCAGCGCAAAAGTCGAAAGCTGCCGCCAATATTCGAGGCAATCTGACCGCCAACGTTCAGATTGCGGGCTCGGGTAGCGCATTCGATCAGATTAAGCCGACTTTGCACGGCAACGGCGGCGGATCCCTGCGGAACGGCAAACTAGTCGGAGTCAACGTCGTAGGCCAGGCGCTCGGCAAGGTTGACAATCTCCCCGGTATCGGTTCGCTCGTTCCTGCCAGTGTCGTGAACAATCATCCCGAACTCTTCAAGTCCAACGACACCGACCTCCAGCAGGCCAGGCTGACCTTCCAGATTCAGGGCCCCCGCATCATCACCCACGACCTTACGGTTTCTTCGCTCGACTATTCGCTCCTCGGTGACGGATGGTTCGACATGGATCGGAATATCGACTTGGGCGCGCGCATCCTGATGTCGCCCGCGTTCAGCAAGGAACTAATCGCGGCCAGGAAAAACGTCGCGTATCTCGCGAACAGCGACGGCCAGGTCGAAATTCCGCTGCGCGTTACCGGCCAACTGCCCAAACCCGCCGTAGTTCCGGATGTCACCGTCCTGGCGCAGCGTGCAGCCTCAAACGCGCTCACCAACAAACTCGGCGGGTTGTTCGGCAAAAAGAAGGGTGGAGGTGGACTCGGCGGCTTGTTTGGCGGGGGTGGTGGCGGTGGTGCCGGTACCACGCCTTCTCCTCAGGCAACGCCCTTCAATCCAATCAACCAGCTAAAGGGACTTTTCCACTGAAAGCGCGCGGAACCTATTGATTGAGCTGCACAACCGTGGCGCCGGCGCCGCCGCGATGCGGCTCGGCCTGCCTGAAGCCCGCGCAGTAGGGTGAGCTGCTCAGATATTCGTGCACCGCCTTTTTGAGCGCGCCCGACCCGATGCCGTGAATAACCCTGACCTCGGCGTGGTTGGTGAGATAGGCCTGATCGAGGAATTCCTCGAGTCTTCGGAGCGCTTCCGCCGTTCGCATACCAACTAGGTTCACTTCATCCCGGTCGTTGCCTGCAATACTCACAATGTGGGTGGGCTCGCGCGTGGCCTGGACCTTGCGCGCCCGCCGCAACCGTTCAGGCGCGACCTCTATCCTCAAGCCGCCGCGTCCGACGACGGCTCGTCCCTGGTCAAGCGCGATCAATTCGCCGCGGATATCCCCGAGTTCAACCTGATCTCCGACCTTAAGCGGCTCCTCCGGCTCCGACGGCTGAGATGCCGCGGCGGGTGGCGCTACCCGGTCCAGCCGGGCCCTCGCGTCAGCCAGGGTCTGACCGAGATCGCGCCTGTTCTTGGTCCCCGCCTTGATTTCCGCCATCACGGCTGAGCCCTCGCGTCGCATCTGCTCAAGAACCTCCGCACCCTCGCCGCGAAGACGGTCGCGCTCCGCTTCCGCGCGCTGACGCGTTCGCTCGGCTGTAGCAATCGCTTCCCGTTCGCGCTCGGCAAGCTGATGCTCACGTTCGCGCAACCGCTCCAATTGGCTCTTTAGGCGTGTCCGCTCTTCTTCGAGCCGTCGCAGGGCTTCGGCGAGTTCACTAACACCCGCTGGCAGCACGTGCTCGGCCGCGCTGACAATCTCCTCGGGCAGCCCCAGCCTGCGAGCCACCGCAACGCCGTAACTCTGACCTATGGTGTGCGCTTTGAGACGATAGAGCGGGGTCAGATGCTCTGGGTCGAAGTCCACTGCGGCCGCTTCGAATCCAGCGCGCGAGTACGCATGGAGCTTGACCGCGGTTGAGTGGGTCGCCACCGCTACGACGCAGTCATGCGCCGCCAGATAGTCCATCGTGGCGATCGCCAGCGCCGCGCCCTCGACCGGGTCGGTCCCGCCACCCGGCTCGTCGAGAATCACCAGGGCCGGTTCCTCGAGCGATTTCACGATCTCGGTCATGTTTACGATATGCGCGGCGAAGCTCGACAGGCTCGCCTCGATCGACTGCTCGTCTCCGATATCCGCAAAGACCGACCGAAAGACCGGCAACTTGCATCCCTCATGCGCAGGCACCAGGATTCCCGCCTGCGCCATCAGCGCGATCAATCCGACGGTCTTGAGCGCCACCGTCTTACCGCCGGTATTCGGCCCTGAGATCACGATTCCGTGCTGATCGGAGCCGACCCGCAGATCAATCGGGACCACCTCGCGTCCACTCGTGACCAACAGTGGATGGCGTGCCTCGACGAGCTCGATCCCGCCTTGGGTTATCTCCGGCTCAACCCCGCCAAAGCGTTCGGCGAAGCGCGCCCGCCCATTCAGCGCGTCGACCTCGATCATCGCCTCGTATGTCATCCGCAGCTCAGGCAGGTACCCGCGCACCATCGCGGAGAGCCGCATCAGCAGCCGGTACTCCTCCGCCTCGGCCTCGCGCTCGATCATCATCAGACGGTTGTTCAGCTCGACCGCCCATATTGGTTCGACAAAGAGCGTTTCGCCTGAGACGGATCGGTCCTGCACGATTCCATCGAGACGCTCCGCATAATTCAGTTTGAGCGGCAGCACAAAGCGGCGATTTCGCACCGTCACGAGGTAATCGGAAACAAATGGCTCCATCCCTGCGGCGTTCAGCGATCGCGCCAGCCGCGTCTCGAGTTCGAGCCGCTCATCACGCAGTCGCGTGCGCAAGCGCTTCAATTCCGGGCTGGCCTCGTCGAGCAGCCCTCCGTCATCGGCCAATGCTCCGAGCAGCGCGTCGGCGAGCTCCTTCGGTGCAACGAGATTTCCCACGATCGCGGCCAGATGCGGCCGGGATTCGACTCGCGAACGCAGGAAGGTCTCCGCGGTGCGCGCGGCCACCACGAAATCACGAATCTTAACCAGCGATTCGCCGTTGAGTACGGCGCCCTCCGGCGCAGCCGCCAATAGCAGCGCTCGCTGATCGGCAAAATCATCAATCGGCACGGACCCCGAATGGGCCCGCAGATCCACCAGCTCGGCGGTTGCGCGCAATCGCTCCCGCACCTGCGCCGGATCAGTCGACGGACGCGAATGCGCGACCGCATCCCGTCCCGGCTCCGAGACCGCCATCGCCGTCACCAATGCGATGACCTTGTCAAATTCCAATGCCTTCAGATCGCGCTCGCGCATCGCCCGTTTCTCTTGCTGAGGCTAATATCTAACCTAAGCACGCCGCCGGCACATCAGGGAAACCGCGGCGGCGTCAGGACGAGGCAGCCCCAATGGAACGGATCGAGTCGCGCGTTAACCCGCAAAATCCCGAGTTCAAGCGCAACCGCGAGGCGATGGAGGCGCAGGTCGGCAAGCTCCGCGCCGAAATCGAGCGTATCCGTCAAGGCGGGCCCGAAAACGCCCGCAAACGCCACGTCGAGCGCGGCAAACTGCTCGTCCGCGAGCGGGTCGCTCGCCTCCTCGACCCGGGAACTCCCTTCCTCGAGCTTTCTGCGCTCGCCGCCTACGGCATGTACGACGACTCGCCGCCCGCCGCCAGCATCAT
The DNA here is from genome assembly GCA_030042765.1 of Candidatus Binataceae bacterium. Lineage (GTDB taxonomy): Bacteria > Desulfobacterota > Binatia > Binatales > Binataceae > JASHZA01. Next base: position 6,769 of record JASHZA010000111.1, read on the forward strand.
CACCGGCATCGGCAGGATTCAAGGCCGCGAAGCGGTCATCGTCGCCAATGACGCCACCGTCAAGGGTGGCACCTACTATCCGATCACGGTCAAGAAGCATCTGCGCGCGCAGGAAGTGGCGATGGAAAACCATCTGGCCTGCGTCTACCTGGTCGATTCCGGCGGCGCCTTCCTGCCGCTTCAGTCCGAAGTCTTTCCCGACCGCGATCATTTCGGCCGCATCTTTTACAACATGGCCAAGATGTCCGCGGCGGGTATTGCGCAAGTTGCCGCCGTGATGGGCTCATGCACCGCCGGCGGCGCGTATATCCCGGCGATGTGCGATGAGAGCATCATCGTGCGCGAGCAGGGTACTATCTTTCTTGGCGGTCCTCCGCTGGTGCGGGCTGCCACGGGCGAAGTCGTGAGCGCCGAGGAACTCGGCGGCGGCGACGTCCACACCCGCATCTCGGGCGTCAGCGACCATCTCGCCGACAACGACGAGCATGCCCTCGAGATCGCGCGTTCGGTCTTTGCCAATCTCGGTCCGCGCGTCCGCGCCGAGGACGTTCTGCCCCAGGACACGCCCGAGGATCCCTATTACGACCCGGCCGAACTCTACGGAATCATCTCCTCCGACCCGCGCCACCCCTACGAGGTCCGCGAGGTCATCGCGCGCCTGGTCGATGGCAGCCGGATGCACGAGTTCAAGCCGCGCTACGGCGCCACGCTCGTTACCGGCTTCGCCCGCATCTTCGGCTACCCGGTCGGCATCATCGCTAACAATGGCGTGCTCTTCAGCGAATCCGCGCTCAAGGCCACCCATTTTATCCAGATGTGTTGCGTGCGGCGCATCCCGCTGATTTTTCTACAGAACATCACGGGGTTCATCGTCGGCAAGCGATACGAGCAAGGCGGAATCGCCAAGGATGGCGCCAAGATGGTCAACGCGGTCGCCAACGCACAGGTCCCGAAATTCACCGTGGTCATCGGCGCTTCAAACGGCGCCGGCAACTACGGGATGTGCGGGCGAGCCTACTCGCCGCGGCTGCTCTTCATGTGGCCCAATTCGAAGATCTCCGTGATGGGCGGCGAGCAGGCGGCGAACACCCTGCTCACGGTGAAGCTCGACCAGCTTGCGCGCGAGGGCGGCTCGATGGCGCCCGACGATCAGAAGGAATTCGTGCGCCCGACCCTAGAGAAGTACGAGTTCGAGTCGAGCTGCTATTACGCCAGCGCGCGCCTGTGGGACGACGGCGTGATCGATCCGCTGGAAACGCGGGCGACCCTCGCGTTGGGCATCGCCGCCTCGCTCAATGCGGGAATCCCGCCTGCAACCCAATTCGGCGTCTTCAGGATGTAGCGGTCGGGCGACGGGGCCGAGTTTCGCCTGATTTTCCGGTGAAGGATTTCACCCTGCCACCAAATCTTACTTGGGTGTAGGGTGGTTAGATCCAGAGGCTGGATGGACCGGCCTTTGGGATTAGCCAAGCTTCGGGGGTACCCGCAGGGCGACCAAACCCGACAGACACGGTCAGCCCTCGGGGGCGAGCATCTTTTCGGGGCGGACGAGGCGGTCGAAGTCCTCGCCCTTGAGGAAGCCCAACTCGATGCAGGCGTGGCGGAGGGTAAGCCCCCTCTCGTGGGCGAGCTTGGCGACCTTCGCCGCGTTGTCGTAGCCGATATGCGGGCTGAGCGCCGTCACCAGCATCAGCGAACTTTCGACGTAATGCTTGATCTTCTCCCGGTTCGGCTGGATTTCTTCGACGCAATACTTCGTGAACAGCCCGCAGGCGTCGGAAAGCAGCGTTATCGAATGCAGCAGGTTGTGGATAATGACCGGCTTAAAGACGTTCAGCTCGAAGTTTCCCTGTGAACCCGCAAACGAGATCGCCGCGTCGTTGCCCATCACCTGCACGCACACCATCGTCATCGCCTCGGACTGGGTCGGATTGACCTTCCCCGGCATGATCGACGACCCCGGCTCGTTCTCCGGCAGAATCAGCTCCGCCAGACCGCAACGCGGACCGGACCCCATCCAGCGGATATCGTTGGCGATCTTCATCAACGAGCAGGCGAGCGTCTTGAGCGCCCCGGAGGCCATCACCAGCGCGTCATGTGCAGCCAGCGCAGCGAACTTGTTCGGCGCCGAGGTGAACTTGAGCCCGGTAAGCTGGGCGATTCGCGCGGCGCATCGTTCGGCGAACTCCGCATGCGTGTTCAGGCCGGTGCCTACCGCGGTCCCGCCAATCGCGAGCTGGAGGACGTCGGGCAGCGTCGCGTTGATACGCGCGATCCCCTGGTCGAGCTGGGCGATATAGCCGGAGAATTCCTGGCCGAGCGTCAGCGGCACCGCGTCCATCAGATGGGTCCGGCCAATCTTGACGATATCGCCGATTTCCCCCTGCTTCCTGCGCAAGGCGTCGCGCACCTTCGTCACCGCAGGCAGCAGCCGATGCGTCAGCTCCTCGGCCGCCGCAATATGCATGGCCGTCGGGAAGGTGTCGTTCGAGGATTGCGACATGTTGACGTGGTCGTTGGGATGGATCGGCTTCTTGCTGCCCATCTCACCCCCGGCCATTTCGATCGCGCGATTCGAAATCACCTCGTTGGCGTTCATGTTGGTCTGGGTGCCGCTGCCGGTCTGCCAGATGCGCAACGGGAATTCGGCGTCGAGCTTGCTGGAGATCACCTCGTCGGCCGCGCGGACGATCAGATCGGCCAGGTCGGGCTTGAGCTGGCCAAGTTCGCGATTGACCTCGGCCGCGGCCTTCTTGAGAATCCCGGTGGCCCGGACCACCGATCGCGGCATGATATCGTGCCCGATCGCGAAATGGATTAGCGACCGCTCGGTCTGTGCGCCCCAGTAATGGTCGGCGGGGACTTCGATCTTGCCCATGCTGTCGCTTTCGATCCGGATGCGTTTGCCGTCGTGAGCCATCTGCCTCGACTCCGTGTGAATTTTCCCTGCGGATGGACCGAATCCTAATTATATTCCTTGCGCTGATCGAGTTCCGCCGGGGCTTTTACCGCCTGCCGCCCGGCCGAAATATCACGATCGGCGCAAACGCCTACCCCAGTGTTGCGATGCCAGTGGTCGGCTAAGACTTCCTCGCACCCTTTCCTTGACGGCGCGGGTATGGCAAGAAAATTCGGGACAATTGATTTAATCGAAGATCAGCGTGAGCGCCGCCTTTTCCCGGCCGCTCAGGCGAGATAGGTTAAATCCTGAAACGCCTCTGGAGAGGATTTGCTCTTATGCCATGGACGATTACCCGCCTCTGCATTGACTGCGTCGACACCGGCTGTGTCAGCGTGTGCCCGGTCGACTGCATCTACGAGTACGTCGGCGAGGACCGGGAACAATTTCCCAACATGCTCTATATTCATCCCGACGAATGTATCGATTGCGGCGCCTGCGAGCCCGAATGCCCCTGGCAGGCTATCTTCGAAGAGCCGGCCGTGCCCGAGGTCTTCAAGGACGATATCGAGCTCAATCACAAAACAGTCGATATGGCGGACGTGTTCAAGGTCAAGACCTTCGTAACCAAGGAGCATCCCACGCCCGAGCAGGTGGCCGAGAACAAGGTCAAATGGGGATGGACCGAAGGGTGAAGGGTTGACGTCGAAGCGGGCGGCCGTGGCTTGATAGGCCGCATCCGCGCGCTATGCGATTAGCCAAGGCTGGCGGGGCTGGAACGGCCGCGCCGGCCTTGTCGTGTTTTGGGCAGTTACGCCAGTCTGAGTCGCTCGTCGAGGGTTAGGCGATAGGGGCCAGCTTTAGGTGCCCCCGTGGCCTTCGCCCTGGCTTTGCCTCAGATAGCAGGTTAGGGGATTGGGGGCGACCCCCGCCCCTGCCGCTCTTCCGCCCCTGTTGGGGGCAAGAAACTCTAAAAACGATAGAACCGGCGACTCCTAGCGATGAGTCGTGGTAACGCTGTTCTTGATAACGACGATCATTCGCTGGTCAGCCCTCGTTAAGGCATTTTCGTATTCAAGCTCGATAAAGGACATCGCTTCTTCGACGCGCTGTGCAGCCTGAGGCTCATTACACTCCAAGGAAATTTCGACTCAAACGGCGAAAACGCGCACGGTGGCCCCTAGGAATGCGCGGCGCGATCAACTTGAAATCACGGTCACAACTGACGAGAACAGTGCCATCTTCTTCACTGACAGTCGCAACGAGTGGATCGGGTGAATCGGTTGGAAGAATATCTCTGACATGACGCACAGTGTGCCCATGCGCACGGAAC
>JASHZA010000112.1 GCA_030042765.1 Candidatus Binataceae bacterium
GCTGCGCGAGCAGGGCTACGACGTGGTTGGGGTCGCGATGCGACTGGCGCCGGACATTCCGGGCGCGATCGGCGCACGGCACGCAACGTGCTGTTCGCACGACGACTTCGAGGATGCGCGCCGGGTAGCAGAGCGGCTGGATTTTCCGTTCTACGTTGTTGACCTGCGCGCCGACTTCGCGGCGCGGGTAATCGATAATTTCGTCGACGAGTATCTTCGCGCGCGCACGCCGAATCCATGCGTAATGTGCAATCGCGAAATCAAATTTGACCGGCTGTGGAGCCGCGCGCAGGCGCTCGCGGCGGATTTTATCGCGACCGGCCATTATGCGCAGATCGAGCGCGACATTGCCGGCCGGTTGCATCTCCGGCGCGCTGTCGATACCGCCAAGGATCAATCGTATTTCCTTTTTTCGCTCACGCAGCGCGAGCTGGCACGAACGCTGTTCCCGCTAGGCGCAACGACCAAGACGCAAGTGCGCGCTCGCGCCCGTGCGCTTGGACTCGCCAACGCAGATAAGCCCGAAAGCCAGGAGATCTGCTTTGTGCCCGACGGCGCGTACGCACGGTTCGTCGAGCGCAACGCGAACCCGGAGCGGATTCGCGCAGGGCGGATCGTGGACGGCGCCGGCCGGGTGCTGGCGCAGCATGGTGGGGTGCATAATTTCACGATCGGACAGCGCCGAGGCCTGGGTGTTGCTACCGGAGAGCCGCTCTATGTCCGCAAAATTTCTGCCGAACGCGGCGACGTGGTCGCGGGAAGGCGTGATGAACTGAGCGCGGCGGGACTGGTGGCACGAGATGTCAGCCTGGTCGACCCGCAGGCCGTGCAAGAAGGTGAAATGGCCGTGGAAGTCAAAATTCGCTACCGCCATCCGGCAATTCCGGCAAGAGTTCGGATGACCGATGCGAGCCGCGCCGAGGTCCGCTTTGACAGCAGTGGTCCCGCGGTGACTCCGGGCCAAGCGTGCGTATTCTATCGCGGCGACGACGTGGTCGGCGGCGGCTTTATCGATCGCGCAATCGGGAGTTAACCAGGGCGCATGCGCTTTGCGATTGCCACACTGGGTTGCAAGGTCAACCAATACGACTCGGCGATGATCGAGGCGCGGCTCAGCGCACTGGGCCTGGAACGCGGCGAATTCGGTGCCGTCGCCGACGTCTACATTGTGAATACCTGCACCGTGACAGATCGGGCCGACGCTGAGAGCCTCCGAATGGCACGGCGGGCGCGCAGGCTCAATCCGCTCGCGCGCGTGATCATGACCGGGTGCCTGGCTCAAGCCAACCCCGCGACGCTGACGCGCGCCCCCGAAGTCGATGCAATCGTTGGGTTGGGACGGCCTGGTGATCTCGAGAGGGCGGCGCTGGGCAGCATGAGCGATCGCGTGATGGTGACCGACTTGCGCAAGGAACGGGCTGCGATCGAGCTTGGAGCGGTGACCCTCGAAGGTCGTACGCGAGCCTTTCTAAAGCTGCAGGAGGGGTGCGACCAGTTCTGCACCTTCTGCATCGTGCCGTTCTCGCGCGGAAAGTCGCGCAGCGTAGAGCCGCGGCGGGTGATGGCGGCGATCGATCAATTGGCGGAGCAGGGGTTCAAGGAAGTGATCCTGTCGGGCGTGCATCTGGGCGGTTACGGCAAAGATCTCGAACCTGCGATTGGGCTGGAGGCGCTGCTCGAGATGATCGCCGAACGCGCCCCAATCGCGCGGGTGCGTATCAGTTCGCTCGACCCGGAGGAATTGAGCGATCGCATCATCGCGATCCTCGCACAAAGTGAAAAGTTCTGTCCGCATCTTCATCTGCCGCTGCAGGCGGGCGACGACTGGATACTCTCGCGGATGCGGCGGCGTTATTCGACCGCGCATTTCAGCGAGCGGTTGGAGCGCGCGCTGGCGGCCCTCCCCGACGCAGCAATCGGGACTGACCTGATAGTGGGTTTTCCGGGCGAGACCGCGCGCCATTTCGACCGCTATCTGAAGTTCCTCGAAAGCCTGCCGATCGCGTACTTTCACGTGTTTCCTTATTCGGTCCGGGCGGGAACGACGGCGGCAAAATTCGGCGGGCGGGTCGCGGCGGAGGAAATTCGCCGGCGAGCGGCCGTGATGCGCGAGTTGGGGGAGCGCAAGCGGCGGGTCTTCGCGCAGAGGTTCGTTGGGCGGAGGCTTAGGGTATTATTCGAAGAGGCTGACGCGCACGGACGCTTGCAAGGATACAGCCGCAACTATATTCGCGTCACGGCCAACGGCGGCGCCGAACTGAGCAATCACGAAGTAGAGGTGGAGGCATCGTTTGCAGAGGGCGCTCAACTGGCTGGTCGGATTGTTCGGACGGAAGGGTGTCCCTGCGGCGCCTCAGCTGTCGGCTCCCCCGGCTGAAAACTATCACGCGGATCTCGAGCACAGGCTCGGTTACACTTTCAGGCGGCCGGAACTGCTGGTGACGGCACTGACCCATCCGAGCGCCGTTACCGGAGTCGAGCCGCATTACGAGCGGCTGGAGTTCCTGGGCGACGCCGTGCTCGACCTGGCGATTGCCGATTTACTGATGCGTCGTTTTCCCGACGCCAAAGAAGGTGCGCTGTCCAAGGAGCGCGCTTCGATCGTCAACGGCCGTACGCTGGCGCTAAAGGCGGGCGAGATCGGGCTTGGGCCCAAACTGCGGCTGGGAAAGGGTGAAGAGAAGAGCGGCGGGCGCGACAAGATATCCATACTGGCCGCCGCGTTCGAGGCGGTGATCGGCGCGATTTACGTGGACGGCGGTTTGACGCCGGCGCAACGCGTGGTGGAGAAGCTGTTCGCCGACGATATCGGTGGACCGTCGGCCGAACGCGATTACAAGACCGAACTCCAGGAGATCGCGTACCGCCGCTTCCGAGCCCAGCCGGTTTACGAGCTGGTGTCGGCACGCGGGCCAGACCATGCCAAGCGCTTTACGACACGGATTCGCATCGGTGGGCGCGAACTGGGCGTGGGAGAGGGCGGCAGCAAGAAGCAGAGCGAGCAGGCCGCGGCGCGGGCAGCGCTCAGCGCGATCGAAGAGGAGCGGCAGGCGCGTGGATAGGGTGGAGGGCGGGAGCCACCGCGCGGGCTTTGTAACCATCGCCGGGCGCACCAACGTCGGCAAATCAACGCTGCTCAACCGCATCGTCGGACAGAAGGTTGCGATCGTGACGCCCAAGCCGCAGACCACCCGCCGCCGCATCGTCGGAATTCGTCACGACCCCGACGCTCAGATAATTCTGATCGACACGCCCGGACTCCACAAGGCGCATCGTCTACTCAACCGGCGGATGGTCGACACCGCGCGACGGTGCTTGGCGGAAGGGGAGGTGATTGTTGGCGTGGTGGAGGCCGGGGACCGGCTTCACGATGAGGACCGCATCTTTCTCGCAGAAATCGGCGGGCTCGGCCGGCCACTCGTGGTGGCGATCAATAAGATCGACCGGGTCACGCGCGAACGGTTGATACTATTGGTGCAGGCTGTGAGCCAGGCGTCGCCAGCAGCCGAAATCGTGCCGGTAAGCGCGCTCCGAGGCGACAATGTCGACGAACTCGTGCGGGTAATCAAGAGGATGCTGCCGGAAGGCTCCCCGCTGATGCCCGAGGAAGAGTATACTGATCAGACGGAGCGGATGATCGTGGAGGAGGTAATTCGGGAGAAGATCTTCCTGGCGATGCGCCAGGAGATCCCGTTCTCGACAACGGTGGTAGTGGAAAGCTTCGTTGAGGGGCCTGAGCGCGGGCTGGTCAAGATTGCAGCGCTTATAATCGTCGAACGTGAGGCGCATAAGGGAATGGTGATCGGAGCCGGCGGTCAGCGGCTCAAGGAAATCGGCACGAGCGCACGGCTGGAACTCGAAGGGCTACTCGGACGCAAGGTTTTCCTCGAGACTCGAGTCAAGGTGGAGAAAGGGTGGACCGCGGACCCGCGCAAGCTCAAGGAACTGGGCTTTTAGCCGGGCCCGTATTCGTGAAGATTGCTCCAGAGACATCGCATTGATGCACAGGAATTCCAGACGTGTTGCTGCGGCTGCGGCTCCGACGGCCGGCGCCCGCATCCTGGGGGGCGACCAGCTTGCGAGCGCGGGCCTGCCGGTGGTCGTGATTGTCGGACGCGCGAATGTGGGGAAGTCGACGCTGTTCAACCGGATCGTCGGCCGTGGCCGCGCGATCGTCAGTCCGATTGCGGGCACGACGCGTGACCTGAATGTCGCGCGCGCTTCGCATAACGAGCGCGACTTCATGCTGGTGGACAGCGGCGGGTTGGAGCTCTACGCGCGTGAACCCGCCACCGAGCGCGCGTTGGAGGAAGCGCTACGTGCAGTCGCGTCGGCCGACATCGTGATCTTTGTACTGGACGGCCGAGCGGGTGTCTCGAGCGCGGATGAGGAGGTGCTCGCGCTTATCCGCGAGACCGGGCGCCCGATAGTGGTTGCGGTCAACAAGATAGACCATCCGGGACGCGAGGTGGCTGCGGCCGCCGAAGCCTATGCGCTGGGAGTTTCGGAGGTCGCGTTGGTATCGGCCGCGCACGGGCACGGCGTGAGCGAATTGCTCGATGCGATAACAGTGGCGCTGCCCCGATGTGAGACCGTATCCGAGACGAAGCCGGATTTGCGACTTGCGCTGATCGGGCGTCCCAACGCTGGCAAGTCGTCAATCCTGAACCGGCTTTCGGGTTTTGAACGGGCAATCGTGGACGAGTGTCCGGGCACGACGCGCGATCCGGTGGACGTACGGTTGCGCGCGGGCGACCGCGACGTGCTGTTAATTGACACTGCGGGAATCCGGCGCCCGACCAAGGTCGAGGGCGAACTCGAGCAATTCGCGGTAGGGCGCGCGATCGAAACGATTCGCCGCGCCGAGGTGCTGGCCCTTGTGGTTGACGCGACGCAGGGAATCACCGATCAGGACGTGCGGCTGGCGCGGGTGGTCGAGCATGAGGGGCGGGCGCTGATACTCGTGTGCAACAAATGGGACGCGGCGGCCAAGCTCGATCGCCGGGTGCGGGTGTTCGTGCGCGACGCGCGCGAGCGCTACCCGTTTTTGGATTTCGTGCCGATGCTCTTTACGTCGGCGCTGACCGGCGACGGAATCGGCGAGATTATTCCGGCAGCGGCGCGAGCCGGGGCCGCTTGGCATTCGCAGTTCCAGACGGCGTTGCTCAATAGGGTGCTGGCGGACACGGTGGCGGCGATGGACCCGCCGCTGGTCGCGGGGCGGCGGCTCAAGCTGATGTATGTGACACAGACCGGGAGTGCGCCGCCGCGGCTAGCTTTCTTCACGAACGTCGAGCGCGATATCCCGACGCATTATGTGAGATTCCTCGAAGGGCGCTTCCGCAAGGCACTTGGGATAGAAGGCGTCGGTACACCGCTTCGCATGGAGTTCCGGCGAACCGGTAGGTCGTGGGCGGAGGAGCGGAGGAGGAAACGCGGAGCGCCCACGAGCGCCGCGGCCAAGGCCCACGCCGATTAGCAAGGTCCGGCCCGATTCCCCTTCCGGCAGCCGCGAACCGCAGGATTGTGGAGAGGCTGCGGGCCGTGCGCTTCGGCCGCAATGGCGGCTCCGCTATAGTATGTCGGCAAGGCAAGCCCTGTGATCCTGATTCTCGATTTTGGCAGCCAGTACACGCAACTGATCGCGCGGCGGGTGCGCGAGGCGCGGGCGTATTGCGAGATCCATCCGTACAACCTCGCGCCGGAGCGGATTCGGTCGCTTCGCCCGCGCGGGATCATCCTTTCGGGCGGTCCGGCAAGTCTGTACGAGACCGGCGCGCCCGATATCTCCGACGAGGTGCTGGACAGCGGCTGCCCGGTGCTCGGGATCTGCTACGGGATGTACGTAATCGCGCAGCATCTCGGGGCCAAAAACGTGGGTGCGCGGGCGCGCGAATACGGGCCCGCGACGATCGTGATCGACGAACCCGACGCGCTGTTCGACGGGATCGAGGGCCGCGAGCAGTTGGTCTGGATGAGCCACGGCGACCAGGTCGAATCGATTCCTGCAGCGCTGTGCGCGATCGCGCACAGCGCAAACTCTCCGTTCGCGGCGGTGCGCACGCGCGACGGCCGCATGCGCGGCATCCAGTTCCATCCGGAGGTCGTGCACACGCCGTGCGGGACGCAAGTGCTGCGCAATTTCGTGCTCAGGATTTGCGGCGAGCCCGGCGACTGGACGATGGCGGGATTCGTCGAGACCAAGCTCGGCGAGATTCGCGCACGCGTCGGCAGCGACAGCCGCGTGCTGATGGGATTGTCGGGCGGCGTCGATTCCTCGGTCGCCGCCGCGTTGATCCATCGCGCGATCGGCGACCGTCTCAAATGCGTTTTCGTCGACACCGGGTTGCTGCGCGCGGGCGAGCGCGAACGGATGGAGACGGCCTTCGCCGGGCGGCTTGGAATTGCGCTCAGCGTGGTCGACGCCTCCGACCTGTTCCTTGCGCGGCTCGCCGAGGTGCTCGACCCCGAACAGAAGCGGCGCATCATCGGCCACACGTTTATCGAAGTGTTCGAGAAGGAAGCGGAGAAAATCGGCGGCGCAAGATTCCTCGGCCAGGGAAC
>JASHZA010000113.1 GCA_030042765.1 Candidatus Binataceae bacterium
CTCTGTGACAAACTCGAATGGCACTACCGGATGTAAACGCACGACCACCTCAGAGGTCACCGGGGTGACGAAAGTCGACTACATTCCCCATCACGAACCATTTCAGTACTACACGTCAACGGCGAACCTTACGCACGCACGACCCAGCTCGCTGGCGGCGATCGGAACCAGCAGCGATGGCGCAAATCATCAGTACGACGTAGAGGACTTTATCGATGCGGTCAACGCAGGCAACTTTCCTGCCGTTAGCTTTATCAAGGCACCTGGTTATCAGGAAGGGCACGCCGGTTATTCCGATCCGATCGACGAGCAAAACTTCATCGTAAACTTGATCAATTTCCTGGAAACCCAGCCGGAATGGAAAAACACTGCCGTTGTAATCAATTGGGATGACTCTGATGGATGGTACGATCACCAGATGGGTCCGATCATGAATCAATCGACGACCAGTGCCGATGCTCTCACGGGCACAGGTACATGCGGCAATGGAACGGAAAACGCACTGCCAGGCGTTAATCCCAGCACCACGCACGCACAAGGCCGATGCGGCTTTGGGCCACGGATACCGATGCTTGTGATCTCACCGTACGCGAGGCCGAACTTCGTCGATCATACGGTAACGAGTCAGACGTCGATTATCCGGTTTGTCGAGGACAACTGGCTGCAGGGGCAGCGCATTGGACAGGGCTCATTCGACGCCGAGACGAATTCGATTGCGAGCATGTTCAACTTTGGCACGAACGGCGGGAAACACGGGAATGGCCTTGTTCCGCCGCTTTTCCTTGACCCAGTCACGGGTGAACCCGTCGGGCGCAACGCTGTCGACAAGAGCAAACACTGAGGAATCCGGTTAATCGCCCGGGATGCCCGCTTACCCGCGGATCCCGGGCGCTCTTTAAGACGAAGACTCAAAAGAACCTTCGCTCATCTTGAATTACGACACTCTGGTCGGCCCCTATCTCTTTCCCTTTCCGACTGCTTTGATCACCGTGAAACCAGTTTAGGCGCTGGAGCACCACTCATTGGCGATCACGCGACGGGAGTTTTTACGGACAAGCGGCCTCATGGGCGCAACCATAATCACTCTTGGCGCACAACGCGCGCTTCAAACGGTTCAGGCTCGGCCGGCGCTCGACGCTAATTCGCTGGCCCACTTCGTCGATCCGCTTCCAATTCCTCCGATCGCCCGCCCCAGCGGCGTTCACCCCAGTCCAGCCGATCCGACGATCAAGGTGCCGCTTTACCGGATAGAGATGCGCGAGTTCGAGACCAAGCTGCATCGCGACCTCAAGCCAACGCGGCAATGGGGCTATGGTTCAAGCGCTCCCGGGCCAACCTTCGAGACGCGCAGTGGAGAAGGGCTAATGGTGGAATGGGTCAACTCTTTGCCGAGCAAACATTTCCTGCCGATCGATCATAATCTCCATGGCGCGGAAGCCGGCAACCCCGAGGTTCGCGCGGTCGTTCATGTGCATGGAGCCAAAACACCGCCCGATAGCGACGGCTATCCGGAAAACTGGATAGTACCGGGTCAATCAGCTCTTTCGTACTACCCGAACGATCAGGACGCGGCAATGCTCTGGTATCACGACCACGCGATGGGCATCAACCGGCTTAATATATTCGCAGGATTGATTGGGGCTTTCATCGTCCGCGAGGAGGTCGAGGCGGGCTTTAATTTGCCCGGCGGCAAGTATGAAATTCCGCTGATCATTTATGATCGGATGCTGGACCGGAATAGCCAGCTTTATTATCCGGTGTCGGCAAACCCCGCTTCGCCCTGGATTACTGAGTTTTTTGGCGATGCCATGCTGGTCAACGGCAAGATTTTTCCATACCTGGAAGTCGAGCCTCGCAAGTACCGCTTCCGAGTACTCAACGGCGCCAACGGCAGGTTCTTCCATTTGTCCCTTGCTAATCGGCAGACCTTCCACCAGATCGGTACCGATACCGGTCTTTTGCCGTCACCGATTGAGCTAAGCAGTCTGCTTCTCGCACCGGCCGAGCGTGCGGACTTGGTCGTCGATTTTGCCGGGCATAGCGGCGAAGCTATCGCGTTGAAGAGCGATGCGCTTGACCTCATGCAGTTTCGGGTTTCCCGAGGCCAGCCACACGATACTTCGTCACTTCCCACGAAGCTTCGTCCTATTAACAGAATCGCGGAGTCCGAGTCTGTGAAAACCCGGATCCTGACACTGACCGAGCGTGATGATCTAGTAGGTAATGCGGCCATGATGCTGCTCAACGGAACTCGTTGGAGCATGCCGATCACCGAGAATCCTGTGATCAACACTGTCGAAATCTGGAACCTGATTAATTTGACTGATGATGCTCATCCAATTCACCTGCATCTGGTGCGCTTCCTGATTCTCGACCGGCGGCGATTCGATATATTCGAATATCAAACTTCAAAGACACTCCGATACATGGGACCGGCAGTTCCTCCGGAACCGAGCGAAGCAGGATGGAAAGATACGGCGCGAGCCAACCCCGGAATGGTCACCCGGATCATCATGCGTTTCGAAGGCTACACCGGAAGGTACGTGTGGCATTGCCACATGCTGGAACACGAGGACAACGAAATGATGAGGCCATATGAGGTTGTCGCCTCGGCTAAGGAAGCGTCGAACGATGTCGTCGCCCCCGCACAAGAGTGGTGTGTCAATGGCAGGCTGCAGATTCGAGAGAACCGATAGGTTTAATCCAAGGCTGAATGGGCGAGCTCTCTGAAGCTCTGAATGTGCTATAGGTGTTAGGTCTGCTTTCCAAGGTTAGCTCTGATAAGGAGGACCGCGAGATGGCCGACTTCGATGTCCAGATCAAGGGTGGAACCATCGTAGATGGGACGCGAGCGCCTCGCTATCGCGCGGATGTATGGATAAAGGAGGGCCGCATCGCGCAGATCGGTGGGCGCGCGCCCGGTTCCGCAAAGAGAACAGTCGAGGCGGACGGCCTGATCGTGGCTCCGGGCTTCGTCGATCTCCACACACACTATGATGCTCAGATTCGCTGGGATCCTTGGTGCACTTACTCAGGCTGGCACGGAGTTACTTCCGTCGTGCTGGGCAACTGCGGTTTCGGATTCGCGCCGGTAAAGCCGGACTTTCGTGAGCGTTCGATGCTCACCATGACCCGCAACGAGGCGATTCCGATTGAAACCATGAGAGCGGGGATGAAATGGGATTGGGAGACGATTCCAGAATATCTCGACTCGCTCGAACGGACGCCAAAAGGGGTGAACTGCATCCAGTACCTGCCGACCGCCTCGCTGATGGTCTATGTGATGGGCCTCAACGCGGCGAAATCCCGTCCGGCGACCGAAGCCGAACGGGCCGAAATGCGCCGGTTGCTCGACGACGGGATGGATGCCGGTCTGTGTGGCTTTTCGATCCAGCGGCTGGGGCCTCATTCGCCCCAACCTGACTACGACGGAACCCCGATGGTGACCGATACGATGTGCGACGAGGATATCCTCAATCTCGCGCGGGTGCTGCGCGAGCGCAATGAGGGAATTATCCAGATCACGCAGGTCATAAATCCCAAGGAGGACCTTGCCTTTCAGGAACGTCTCGCCGCTGAATCCGGACGCCCTGTGCTTTACAATGTAATTGCCGCAGACACGAAGAATCCGCGTATCCACCGGCGCAGCATGGAATGGATCGAGCGCTGCCGCGCCCGGGGGCTCGCAATGTTCGGGCAGGCGTTCACGATGCGCAGCGGATTTTCCTTCTCGCTTGAGGGTTGGAACTTTTATGATGGCATCCCGGCGTGGAACGCTGTCATGTTCGGCACCACGAAAGAGCGGATCGCCCGGATGAAGGATCCGGCCTGGCGAGATCGTATTCTGCGTGAGTCCGAAGAGCACCGGGTGAAGGAGGTCTATAAGGCCAACGGCGGCGCGCTCCATACGCTTATTGTGCAGTGGGTCAATGATAAACCCGGGTTGGAAGAATACGTCGGACTTTCATTGGGCGATATCTCGCAGAAAGAAAGCAAGCAACCGGTCGAAGTTATGATCGACCTTTCGATCGCGGGCGATCTGAAGACGGAGTTTCGCGGCCCGGTACCATGCAGCAATGCTGAGCACATGGCAGAGCTGATCACGGGGTCGGAGTATACTATTCCCGGTGTATCGGACGGAGGCGCTCACATGAAGTATTTCATGGGCGGAGCGTATACGACCGACTTCCTCCAATGGTTGGTGCGTGACGAACAGCGCATCACGCTCGAGGAAGCGCACTATCGGCTCTCGGCATTGCCCGCGAAAGCGGCGGGCTTCCGCGACCGCGGCATACTAAGCAAGGGTGGCTGGGCCGACATGGTTGTCTACGATCTGAACGAGTTAGGGGTCGAAGGCGAGCTTGCGGGTGAGATCGTACACGATCTGCCGGGCGGGGAATGGCGTCGCGTACAGCGCGCGAAAGGTTATCGCGCAATCATGGTTAACGGGGAAATCACCTTCGAGGATGGTCAACCCACCGGCGCCACGCCGGGTCGACTGCTACGCCACGGTCGTGGTTGAACTCCGAAACATGATTCGTGCATCGAGATTACAGAGCTCCCCACACGCGTAAGCGCCGTACGGGTGGGGTGGTATGGGACTTCACTCTCACGAGTTGCCCACTCCTTCGAACAATACTCCGGCATTACGCAGCCGTTCGATTCGCTCCTTGGGATACTTCAAAATCTTCGCAAGCACATACTCGTTGTCCTCGCCTAGTCGCGGTGCTGGTCCGGCGACCCCTACCTCAGCCTCGGAGAATCGGAACGGCGCCTTGGTCACCTTGATAGCTCCCACGCCCGGCTGCTGCAGCTCGTGGAAAATTCCGCGTGCCGTATTGTGCGGATCGTTCATTACCGCCTCGGTGTCCAGCACAGGCGCGCACAGGATATGGGCTCGCTGGATTAAGGCGATCGCCTCTTGCCGGCTCGAAAACGATTGCAGCCAGTCTTCCACGATTCGGATCAACTCGCCTCGGTTCTCGGTGCGATGTTCAGGGGTATCAAAACGCCCATCGGCGGCGAGCTCCGGTTTACCCATCAGATTCGCGAACTCTTCAAATTGCTGGATCAGCACAGTTATCGCGACATAGCCGTCGCGCGCCTTGAAAATCCCGCAGGGAGTAAGACCGGGAAGATGAGCGCCGCTTCGCGTAGGTTTATACGCGGGACCAAAAAAACTTCGCGCTGTGATCAATGCGCTGGTCAGATGCGTTAGCGCATCGACCAATGAAAGATCGATATACTGACCTCGGCCGGTGCGTTCGCGATGGTACAGCGCCGCGCAGACCGCAGCAAAACCATGCACTCCACCGATACTGTCCGCCAGCGATCCACCGCCGGGATATAGCGGCGTATCGTCCGGATATCCCACCATGCTAAGAATTCCGCTCGCAGCAAAGGCAATGAGATCATTTCCGGGCAAATGAGCATACGGGCCATCCTGCCCGAATCCCGAGAGCGAGCACATGATGAGGCGCGGGTTGAGTGCGCCCAAAATCTCATATTGCACTCCGTATTTGGCCATAACTCCCGGCGTCCAGTTCTCGATGAGAACGTCGGCGTGGCTCGCCAGATCCCTAATTAGTTCAGCACCCTCAGGCCGTTTCAGGTCGAAACATATGCTTTTCTTGCCGCGGTTTTCGCCGAGGAAGACGGTGCTCTGTCCGGCAGGCGCGCCATAGTAGCGCATCATGTCGCCGCGCGGCGCGACTTCGACCTTGATCACCTCAGCCCCAAGATCGGCCATCAACTTACCCATCATCGGGCCGGCAATGTATTGCGTTATATCTACAACTCGCACACCAGAAAAAATTCCATCGTTTGCCATTTGCTTCTCTCCAGGCATCGAGGATCGGGCGGCTCTACTTTTTGCGCCACTCCTTTCCGGCATACGGGATGACCTCGCCGGGACCGGATGCCCCCGAGACGCGCGCGGGTCAAAAGACGCGCTTCACTTGCGCTTTTCGGCGTCCCATTGCGGCATCAGAAGATTCGCGGGAAGCTTCTCGTCTAACAGCTTTTTCGCTCCCTCGATCCCGGCAATCGGCAATGCCTCAGCGTTCAGCACGCCCAGCTGCTTGAGAAGGCTCGCATGGTCCCAATGGATATGCTCGTGGGCAATTTTGCTCCCTCGGAATTCCACCACTGCGACGTGCGGCACTTCAACGTATTTACCGGTTGCCGGTATTCCTGGCGCCATGAAGTCGACTTCGCGATCGTGCGTGAAGCAAAGAATGAATTCATCGACGATCCTGTCTGAACCAATCGTTCGCGTAACCGGTACAATTTTCGTATCAGGTGGAAGCCGCGGAATGAAGTGATTCTTGTAGAAGTGCCGCAACTCTTTGTAGCCAACCCCGCCAGTAAGAGTCGGGACATGATTGACGTACGGCTCTGGCACCATCGTCCGCATCGTCGCGTCCACGTCGCGAGCCGCGAACTCGCACGCGGTATGTTGATCCCACAGTTCGCTCAAATCGTAACGCGGGCCTATCGTCCAGTGCAGCAGCCCAAGCGTTCGCGAGTGCGCCAGCCGTGCCGAGAAACGATGGAAGCTTGGACGCCGGTCGCAATTGAAGCCGTGCCCCGAATCGGCGTAAACATACGTTTCCGCGCGGTCATTACATGCGAATGCCATCCTGATCGCCTCACGCGCCCTGGGCGGAATCCCGGCATCTTCGGCGCCCCAATGGAGCATAATCGGCCGCCTTATCGAGTCTGCTTCGGCGAGGCGTTCGTCGATTCTACCTCCGTAGTAGACAATCGCTACATCCACGTCGGTACGAGCGGCCGTTAAGTACGCGAGGAGCCCGCCGAAGCAAAATCCCAGCACTCCGACTTTTCCGGTCGAACCTGGCATCGATCGCAAACTGCGAATGGCCAACGCGATATCTTTGATTGTCAGATCGATATCGCAGCGGCTCGCCAGCTGTGCTCCCTGCTCGATTCCATTCTCGTCGTATTCGAGCTCGAGGCCCGGTTGAATCCGCCAAAAGACGTCGGGTGCGATGGCGAAATAGCCCTCCTGCGCGTAGGTGTCGCATACCGCTCGAATATGATTATTGACGCCGAATATTTCCTGCAGAACGATGATTCCTGGACCACTGCCGGAATCCGGGCGTGCTGTGTAGCATTGGAAGCTGCCGCCATCATCTGTCGGTATCGAAATTCTCTGGCCAGCCATCCTTTTGTCCTCTCGAGCGAAACCTCAATGACCTCCCGATTTCATTTGAGAACGGATTTCTCCATTTGGTTCGGTTTTGTTACGACAAGTGTTTGTTCGGGCGGAAATCCTTTCAACCGGGGGAGGGCATTGCCCAGTTGCGAGCGTCGGAACCGGGTTCATAGCGCATGATGTTCTGCGCGGGATTGCGGTTGACCAGCGGGCGCAGATAAAGGGGGTGGCGCATGCTGCGCACTTCGTGCTCGATGGTAAACAGCACTTGGCCGCCATCAGGGTCGATGATGTCCTGAAAACGATACTGATGCTGGTCGCTTTCCTGGGTGACCAGCCCCTTGGCCAGCAGGCGCCGATGCGGTCCGGAGAAGTCGTTGATATAGATCTGGATATGGTGCTGGTCATACGGCGGAATCGGACGGTCGGTCTCGCGAAAGAACAGATTCTGTCCGTTGCCCGCCGTGACGCAGGCAAAGCGGCCCTGTCCATCCTCCAGCGGCGCCGCCTGCGCACCCATGATCTGCGAATAGAAGCGTGCAATCCCGTCCGCGCTCCCGCGCGGCACGTCGAATTCAACGTAGGGAATCCCCAGAGCCATCGGGCCGAAGCGGTTATTCGGCGCATAGCAACGGATGCGGTTGCCCCACGGGCAGACCGTCTCGATGAATCCATCGCCCTCTCGGCATGCGAAGCGAGTGCCTGCAAGCGCCTCGCGCACCGACTCCAGGCGTTGCCGCAGCAAGTCGGTGTCCGACAGTACGACCCCGATATGGCCGCGCAACACTTGCGGCTTGCCGGTCGGCAAATGGAATTGGCTGCGTCCCACATTGACCCACATGTTGGCCGGGCCGGTCATCATATAAGGGTCGCGCGTCAGACCGAGTCCGTTGATGTAGAACAGCGTGGCCTTCTCCTGGTCGGGAACCGTGACGTTGACATGTTCCAGGGCGACGATATTGCCGAGGTCGCCGGCGGCGCGGTCATAGGTCTTACCCTTCATCGCCTTGAAGATCGCCCCACTGTCGATGCTGACATCGCCGGTCACGCTCCTCATTCTTGGAGCCCGCTGTGGGGACTTGGCGGCAACGCCGTTGCCGTCCGCGGCGCCGCTTAATTCCGCCATCTCCTTCGCAAATAGCTCCTCGGAGATGACGCCTTTGCGATAGGCTTTGAGGACCTGCTGCACCTCGAATTCTTTGCGCGCCATGACTCAATTCCTCCAATTTCTCAGGGATGCCCTGGAGTTTGTGTTCCGCGTTTTGCTCTCCCCGCTCCAGCCCGGACCCAGCCAGTGCGTCCAGCGCCTGCCATCTGCGGCTCGCCCCCCAGCTCAGAGTATGCACCCGAGCGTATCCGTCAGCTAACCGCCGAATCTCACCCCCAGTCCCTCCCGACGGCAACGCCCCAACGGCTTTGAGCAGGTGCACGCCCGCTGTTACGAACTGCTGTTGCCGTCTATCCCGGCGCCTTTGCCCTGCCGCCGGCGGTCCCACCAGAGCCAAGGGACTTGAGTATGTAGGAGTTGCCCTCGTTTTGGTAGAAATATTTGTTTCCCCAAGGATCGAGCGGAATCTTTTTGATGTAAGGACCGCCCCAGCCCTTGGGAACTTTGCCGGTGGTGGGTGCGGCAATCAATCCTGCCAGTCCTTGGTCGGTGGTCGGATAGCAGCCATTGTCAAGAAAGTAATGGTCAAGCGCGTCTCGAAGCTGCGCTATATCAGATTCGGCCTTGATCCGGTTTGCCCTGCGGCTGACGCTGCGCAGCTTTAGCGTGACGATGGTCGCAAGCAGACTAATGACCAGAATCGACACTATCAGTTGGATGCGGGTGAAACCGTCATGAAACCAAGGAAGTCTGCGGCGCATCGTCATGTTGAGTTTCTCGTTCAGTCTGATTGCCTTGGTTTCACCATAACACACCTGCCCGTAGCCACCTTGAGGCATTTGGGTGGGCCGCAGTGTGAGTGAGAGCGACTCGAAATCGGTGCGCACCGCCTGATTGTATCTGACCGGGTGGATAGGCGGCGCGGGATGAGTGAGAGCACCGTTCAGAGTTTCTGCATACCGACGTCGAGCGCGACCCTTGCACCTTCGAGTGTGCGTGCGGTAGTCGACAAGAGCACACGGTTTCGTGACGCGAGCACTTCTGCAAGGATTCTCGCGCCGTGGTCGGAGGCGATATGAATCACCGCGGGATCGACCTCGATTCGATCCAAAGATTGAACGCACAGCAGGTCGCCGGGCTGCATCGCCGGAAACACAGAGGCGAAGCTAAACCCGAGTTCCTCGGTCGCACGACCGAAATGCGCAGTGAGGGGATCGGAAAGCGGCATCTCGAGGCGGATCACATTGACATGATGCCGATGGAGGTCGGCGGTCACGTGGAGGATCTCGCGTAGAAAGTCGCGGCCGTATCTCACCGCTCGAATCCTGGCAAAGCGTGCGCTCTCCAGCACCGAAACGTTGAGTGAACTGTTTTCCGGCAGGTCATCCAGGTTAAAGCGCTCGGGACCGCGTATCTCCCGTGCGAGGCGCGCAACACCATAAATCTGGTCCACAATCTCACGATAAATCTCCGGCGGAAAAGCCTGCCGGCGCGTATCCGGGCCCAAGAGCGTAAAGAAGGGCACTACCGCGTGCCGCTCATGGCGAGCATCAGCCGCAATCCCGCGCATTACTACGCGGTCTTCCTGGGCAGCCAGCAGAACGCCGACTTCATGACCTCCCTCCCGCAAGCTCGTCTTTTGGCTTGCAGTATGGACCGTCACCGCCATCCCGAGCATCCCGACCATCCCGGCGCGCTGCCCGCGCTCCCGCTTGCGGTCACTGAGGCCGTCGGCGATTCCGTGGCCGCGCAGTTCGGGATCCACGACCAGGAATCCGCTGATGCCGACGGGGTCGTCCGGATGCTCACGAGTGACCGCTATATGCCCGACAATTCTGCCGTCGGCAAGAATGGCGACGGTTCCGAGATGAAGGCCGGACTGCACCATGGCCGCGCATCTTTCCGGATGATAGATAACCTCGTCGGCGACTGGAGCGGTGAAGCCGTAGGTGCGATAGAAGCACGTCGCCACCGCATGGGCGTCCTCGGGAGACATATCGCGAAACCGGATCGATAGAGTTGACGCTGCGCCCGGCGACTCTGATGATCCCGCATCGGCTTCCACCTCGGACCTGGTCGCAGTGCCGCCTATGGCCGACTCCTGCAACTGCGACCTGAACGATTTGCCGAGCAATTTTGCAATCTCGCAACGGTTGCCCTCGCGTCCTTCAAAGCTCGCGTGCAGACGGTCGGCGAACCCGCGGCTCAACAGTTGAGCCAGCCACCCCTTTGCGCCCGCGGCAGCGTCGATCGCTTCAATCGGGCTGCCGGCATCCTCGATAACGACAACAAATTCTCCCGCACGCTGTTCCAGGAAGATAAGTGCCTCAGCTTGTTCGTTTGGAGCAAAGGCATGGGAGAGGCGTTCGCTGCACAGCTCCTCGACCGCGAAGCGGAAGCGGATCGATTCCAGCGGCGAGAGCCCATGGCCCAACGCGAGTCGCTCGATCGCCATGCCGGCGGCGATGACGGCGTCGACGCTACGGACTCTGGCGCGAAATAGTTGATCCCGCTCCGCTTGCTGTGTCATAGCATCCACCTCCCGCTAGGTCCGAAATCGACAAGCCCGCGTAGTACACTTTTCGGCGCTGCATAAGCAGGTAAGGGTGGCAGGACGCAAGGCGCGAGTGGCCTCGACGCCAACATCAGAGGCCGACGGTGGTCCCACGATAGTAATGGTTCAAGATTTCTTTGTAGGTCTTGCCGTTATTTGCCATGACGGCCGCGCCGATCTGACATAGGCCGACACCATGTCCCCAGCCGGCTCCCCTCAAGACAAAGCGGCCAGACTCTTTGTCCACGACGAATGCAGAGCTGTAAAGATGCGATCTCGATAAAGCGCGGCGAATTTCCAGTTCCTTACCGACGATGACATAATCGCGTTCCCCGGTTATCTTCAGCCGGGATATTCGGCCTGAGGGTCCGCGAGCGAGCGCCTGCACGTCGCGGATCGGGCCAAGGTCTACGGTAAGCCTGGATCCGACCAAATCGCCGAGTTCTTCGGGCGTATACGTAGCTCGCCAGCGATAGAAATCGCGCGTCTCCTGATCGAATCCGGGGAGAACGCGAGAGAGGAGCTCCGCATCGTCCGTGTTGCAGTAGGCCGGCGGGTCGGAACGTATCCATGCCTCAGAATTGTCAGAGCAAAATTGCCCCGGACCATCGTAGATTGATTCCAGATAAGGAATGTCGTCATCTTCCCAGGCGGTCGCATAGCGCTCGGTTATTCCGCCGCAGGACTTGGAAAACCGTGCGTCGCAGATCGCGCCGCGGTGACGGAGGAACTCACCGGATGTCGCGCGAACCGCTTCGGCCGCAGCCGAAGAGAACGCTTTTGTGATGCCCTGATACCGCTGGCAGTGGTCGTCGGCGCAAACGTCGAAATCCGAATGAGCTTCGCGGCCATACCAGCGAACGATTTCGTGAGAGTTGAGACACGCACTCTCCCTTATCCCGGAGCGAGACGGATTTTCCTTTGGAAACCAGAGCCAGCTGCGCGAAATCACGGCGTGAGCTTTCAGCAGGTCAAGAGGACAGGACGCGCTCATCTCGGATGAAATCACGCTCGTGACGTATTCCTCGAGTGAAACATCATTAATCACCGTGAGTCCAGCTTTTCGTTTCACGATGCGAAAACCCCCACGGAATACTTGGTGCTCCTTGCGTTCCCAATGAAATCCGATTCCGATCGTGACTTCGTCCAGCGCGAACGCGCACGATGCCAGGTCCGACGGAGTTAGCGTAACCTCAGAAGAAAATCGGTAGCGCCCGGGAGTGTATGGCTTGCCACAACCATCCACATACTTACCCGTCAATTCGACTTCAACAGCCGATTGTCCTTCAATTAGCCCTACAGAAACGTTCAAGCTACACTCTCCAGCTTCGCGACGACCTGCTGAAACTGACCGTCAGGCAAAGTGACCTCTCGAAAAATTGCGGCGATGGCGCCACCGGTGATTCTGTCAAAATCCTGCGCCAGCGGCACAACAAATATCCCGCACAAATCCATCGACGCCGGGCTCACCGTGAGTTCACCCGTGTGAAAGACTTCTGGTCGATGTTTTCCTCGCGGAAACACATATGTGACCCACTCGCCTGTCTCGTGAAAGACCGCAATGTTGACCAGTGGTTCTTCTCGCCAGCGGGTCGTCGCCGCGAGTAGGTCGATGGCACGGTCCATTCGATCGATCAAAGCAGATCGATCCCGTCCACGAAATAAAAGTACATTTCTTCCGTAGTTCCGCACGGTACCGTCGGGCATCCCGGCGGTATCCTTCTCTATCGGAAGCAATCCTCGCGAGCCTGCCTGAAAGTGCAGGTGGTCTGGTGCGGAAGCTCCGCATTCCGGACCGTTATAGATAATGAAATATCCAGGCAAGGCCACAGCGAGGTCCAGCATCTTTCCGAACTGGCTCGCGATGCGCTGCAAGCGGTGCTCCCTGTGAGCAATCGTCAGGTGACGATCCACGATTGGAAACGGATTGCAGTAGATCGTGAAGTCCTGATCAAACTGCACACCTTTCTCCTCGGGAGGAAGATTGCCCAAACACAGGAAGCATGGGCGCTTAGCAACCGACTCTCGGTCAACCGGCGCAGTCGTGCTGCCCACGCGATGGGGAATATGGCGCACGAAGACGTCGAACCAATCGATCCGCACTCGCCGTGTCTTCGCCCTTGCGAGGCCTTCAACGCCATTCGCGAGCAGAGGCCATGCGGATACCTGCCGCTCAAACAGTTCTTCT
>JASHZA010000114.1 GCA_030042765.1 Candidatus Binataceae bacterium
GGGCGCCCGAGGTCCAGACCTTCTGTCCGTTGACGACGAAATAGTCACCCTCCTCAACCGCACGCGTCTGCAGCGAAGCGACATCCGAACCTGAGTTCGGCTCCGAGTAGCCTTGGCACCAGATCTCGTCCGCCGAGAGAATCTTCGGGATAAAACGTTTCTTCTGTTCCTCGGTGCCCCAATGGATCAGGGTCGGCCCGACCAGCGAGATGCCGAGCATGTTGACCAGCGCCGGGGCGTGCGTACGCGTCATCTCCTCGCCGTAGACCACCTGCTGCTCGAGTGTTGCGCCGCGCCCGCCGTATTCGCGCGGCCAGCTTATACCGACCCAGCCGCTCGCGTGCATCTTCTTGTGCCACGCCAAATGATACAGCCAGGTGGCGTCGTCTCCGGCTCCGAACTCGCCGCCTTCTTCGCGCTGCTCGCTTCTGGGGGGCAGATTCGCCTGAAGCCACGCGCGAAACTCGCGCCGGAATGCCTCGGCCTCGTCGCTGTACTTGAAATCCATCGAGTCCTCCCACTGTCGCGGATCACGCGCAAAATTTGCTGCGCTTGCCGCGCGCTGACTCTATCATACGGAACCGCTGCTTCGATGCAGGCACTTTCTGCGTTCGCCGCGGCGATACACCTTGTTATCTCGAGCTTCATTGGCTTCGCCACTAGGCGTCGATCCTGCGCTGATGTAGGTTTATCATGAGGGTTCAGGCGCTCATGAAGGAGAGGCGGTATGGGGGACATCATCGGGCCCACGTCCCATTTTTTCTATTCGCAACGACTCAAGCTGCACTATGTGGATTGGGGCAATCACGACCTCCCGATCGCGATCCTGGTTCATGGCGGCCGCGACCATAGCCGCAGCTGGGATTTTGTCGCGCTCAACCTGCGTGAACATTTTCATGTCGTCGCGCTCGACCTCCGTGGCCACGGCGACTCTGATTGGGCGATCGGCGGCAGCTACTCGATTACCGACCACGTGCTCGACCTTGGGCAATTGATGAACGCGCTTGAGCCGCCCCAGCCAGTGGTCCTGATCGGCCATTCTCTCGGGGCCGGAGCGGTCCTGCAGCGCGCCGGCGTCTTCCCCGATGCGGTGCGAGCCGTCGTCGCGATCGAGGGGCTGGGCCCGCCGGGCGCGATGCTGCGCGAAACCCCGGCGCATGAACGGATGGAACATTGGGTGATCGACATGCTGGCGCTGGCGCAGCGCAAGCCCCGCGAATACGCGACGATCGAGCAGGCAATGGCCCGCATGCGCGAGGCGAATCCACATCTGGGTGTTGAGCTCGCGCGTCATCTGTCGATTTACGGCACGCGGCGCAACGAGAATGGAACGTTTTCGTGGAAGTATGACAATTACACGCGCGCGACTTCCCCTTATCTCTTCAATCTCAAGGACGCGACCGAGATCTGGTCGCGGATCCGATGCCCCGTGCTGCTCGTGCGCGGCGACTCGTCGTGGGCCGGCGATTGGGAGCGCGACGGCCGGCTCGATGTGTTTCGCACGGCTGAACTGGTAACCATCAGGAACGCAAGCCACTGGGTACATCACGATCAGCTCGCCGAATTCACTGCCGTAATTCGCCGCTTTCTTCACGTTTGAGTGCGGTCAAACCCGATATGGCCGCCGGTGCGCCCAAACCGGCGCAGGAGGCGCAGACACTTTCCTCGCCGGCCGGCCGCTACGAATTTGTCGAGCTGGTTCTGCTCGCGGCCGGCGTCGGCGTGCTGGCCGCCTGTGGCAATCTCTTCTTCCGCTCGCTCATCCAATTTTCTTCATGGCTCTTCCTCACGCTCGAATCGCGAGCGCTCGGAATCGGCAGCGGATGGAGCCGTGGGCTGATTCCGATAATCCTCATAACCGGCGGTGCCTGCATCCTGGCGCTCGATTATTTCTTTCCGGGTGACGTGCTCGGTTATGGCTTTCCGAATTTTCTCGAGATGGTGAACCTCGGCAACGCTCGTATCCGCCGCCGCTGGATCTTCGTGAAAGCGGCCGGCGCGGCGCTCTCGCTGGGCTCCGGCGCCTCGGTCGGACGCGAAGGACCGATCGCGCAAATCGGCGGAGCGATCGGGTCGGCTGTCGCCCAGTTCCGGCGGCTTTCCGTGGATAACGCCAAGGTGCTGGTGGCCGCCGGGGCCGGCGCCGGTATTGCCACGACCTTCAACGCGCCGATGGGCGGCCTGATGTTCGCGCAGGAGATCGTCCTGCTCGGGCATACCGAAATCTCCAACCTGACGCTGCTTCTGGTCTCGACCTTCAGCGCTGTGCTGACCGCGCGCGCCATGATGGGCGATTCCGGCGCGGTCTTTCATCCGCTGCCGTTCCTGGTCCGAAGTTATTGGGAAATGATCACCTACGGCGGCATGGGAGTGATGCTGGGGCTGCTCGCGGCCGGCTACATCCGTTTCTTTCATGCCGCCGGCGCGCACATCCGCAAACTCGGCATCCCGCAGTGGGCCAAATTGATAAGTGGCCTCGCGCTTGTCGGCGTCATTGCCATCTTTCTGCCGGACAATCTTTCCGACGGCTATCCGGTAATCGAGCGCACGTTCCGCGGCGCGCTCGGGCTCAATCTGGTGGCGTCGCTGATGGTGGCGAAGTTCGTCGCCAGCACGATTTCGCTCGATTGCGGCGCGCCCGGCGGCGTCTTTGGTCCCATCTTCTTCATCGGCGCGACCGCCGGCGGCACGTGGCACGACGTCTGCCGCATATTGGTCCCTGGTCTCACCGGTCCGCACGGGTCTTACGCGCTGGTCGCGATGGGCGCGTTTTTGGGCGGCGTGACCCATGCGCCGCTGACGGCATTGTTTCTGCTCTTCGAGATGACCCGCGGCGACTGGACGGTCGCGCTGCCCGCAATGATCGCGACAATCAGCGCGCTCGTTGTCTCTCGCTGGATTGAGTCCGAATCGATCGATACCTATGGTCTTGCGCGCGAAGGCAAAACATTGGCTTTCGTGAGCCACGAACGCTCGATGCTGAGGCAGCTCCCCGTGGCTTCGGTGATGAGCAGGGACGTAACGGTTGTGCCTTCCAACGCGCCGCTCGCCGATGTGCTTGCCGTGGCTGGAGACACCGGACAGGCGACTCTGCCCGTGCTCGACGCCGACGGCAGGCTTGCCGGTCTAATCGTTACTCGCGATTTGCTGGCGCTGCTTGCAGGCGGCTCTCAACTTGGTCCTCTGGTCAATGCGTACGACCTTGGCCGCCCCAATCCGCCGACGATAACGCCGGAATCCAGCCTTGACGAAGCGGTGCAATTGATGGAATACGAGGCGCTCGATGAATTGCCCGTGGTCGAGCAGGCTCGCCCCGGCGCGTTCATGGGAATCGTCTCGCGCCGGGCGATCGCGGAGGCGATCAATCGCGTCGGCGTGTCGTTGTCGCCGGTCGCGACGCGTGAGCGCGAAATTTTCTGGGCCAGCGGTTACCGGGTTT
>JASHZA010000115.1 GCA_030042765.1 Candidatus Binataceae bacterium
TGTTGCGCCGCTTTGGTACACCGATCGGCCTTAAACCCAACTTTACCATCCTCGACCGCTCCGACATGGAGGACGTAGTAAACCTGCTGCGTACGCGGATGGGGCTGGGATCAAAGGATCGCCGCTTCCCGAAGAAAGGAACGATTGCCGAAGCAATCAGCATGGCGCGCAACAAGAATCGCGCCCTCAAAACGGAGCTCGAGGTCGACTTTCCTCACCTGCTCGAACACGAACGCGAGATTCTCGCAATCGCCGAGAAGTATGAAGAGTACAAGCGCGAGCGCGCCTTGCTCGATTATGACGATTTGCTCTATCGGCTGGCCGAGCTCCTGAGTGCGAACCAGGCCGTGCGCGAACGACTCTCGAGCACTTATCGCTACATCATGATCGATGAGTACCAGGACACCAATGTCATTCAGGCCGAGTTGGTGCGAATGCTCGCGGCGGCGCATCGCAACGTAATGGCGGTCGGTGATGACGCTCAATCGATATATTCGTTTCGCGGCGCGAACTTCCGCAATATCATGGATTTTCCGGGGCTTTTTCCGGAGACCCGCGTAATCAAGCTCGAGGAGAATTACCGCTCCTTTCAGGGAATCCTGGACGTCGCCAACGAGGTGATCTCGCGCGCGACCGAGAAATACACCAAGGCGCTGTTTACCCAGCGCCGCGGTGAGATCCGCCCACTCCTGGTGCGCGCGGCCGACGAGCACATGCAGTCGCGTTTCGTCGCGCAACGCATCCTGGAGTTGCGCGAGGACGGGATCAACCTCGGCGAGATCGCGGTGCTGTTCCGTTCCAGCTTCCACTCGTTCGACCTCGAACTCGAGCTGCAGCGCCGCGACATTCCATTCGTCAAGCGCGGCGGCTTCAAGTTCATCGAAACCGCTCATATCAAGGACGCGCTGGCGCATCTGCGCGTCATCGCGAATCCGGCCGACGCGGTCTCATGGCTCCGCACGCTCGTGCTAATCAGCGGGATCGGCAACCGCCGAGCCGAACGGTTGATCGAGGAGATCGTGAATTCGTCTGAGCCCGAAAGGACACTGACCGCGAGTGCGGCGCAGTTTGGCGGACGCGGGCAAGCCGCCGCCGCTGGATGCATGCGGTTGGCCACTTTGCTGCAGGGTCTGCGCGCTGGCTCCGGCCGGCCGGCCGAACAACTCGCCGCGGTGCTCGACTACTATTTGCCGATCATGCGCGAGGCCTACCCCGACGATTACCCCAAGCGCGAACGCGATCTCGAGCATTTCCAGAATCTCGCTGAGCGCTACCGTAGCCTCGAGTCGATGCTCGCCGACATGGCGCTCGAGCCGCCAAGCGATTCGATCGGCGATGTCCTCGCGGTTGAACCCGAGGAGGGTTACGTCACCCTCAGCACCATCCATTCGGCCAAGGGTCTCGAATGGCGGGTGGTGTTTCTGATCTGGGCTGCCGACGGACGCTTCCCCGGGCCTATGAGCGTGGGAACGGACGAGTTGGAGGAGGAACGCCGGCTGATGTACGTCGCGAGTACCAGGGCGCGCGACGAACTTTACATCTCGTATCCGATCTACATGTTCGACCGCAGCATGGGGCATGTGATGGGCCGGGTGTCACGTTTCCTCGAGGATTTGGACCCCAAGGTGCTGCCGACCGCGATGCTCCAGGAGGCCGAGGACGACACGGCCTAGTGCTGGAAAGACTCCTACTGACCACAGGCGCCACTGCCCTGCCCGGACGGGCGGCTTTACTCGCCGGTGCGCGCCAGATTCTTCCAAAAGTGCTATTGAGAGCGGGGCGAGGAAGGGCGCGCGGAGCCCCTCGCCGCGGAGGATAAGATGGGGCCGGTCGTAGCGATCGGATTCTGGGCGGTCATGTTCGTCGGCACGCATCTGGTCATTTCTTCAGCGCGCGTGCGGCCGGCGCTCGTCGCGGCGATCGGCGAGATGCCCTATCGCGGCATATACTCTGCTGCGGCTTTCGCGACTCTCATTCCCTTGATCATCGTATTCAGCCGCCACAAGCATGCCGGGGCGATGCTCTGGTACTTGCGTGGCGAGGCACCGCTTAGATGGCTCGCGTGGCTCTTGATGCTGGCGGCGCTTATCTTCCTTGTTGCAGGCCTCATCAACCCGAGTCCCGGAGCAATCGGCGGGCCCGCGGAACAGCGTCCCCGAGGGATCATCAAGATTACGCGCCACCCGAGCTTTGTCGCCTTCACGCTGTTCGGGCTCGCGCACATGCTGATGAACGGGTGGCTGGGCGACTTGCTCTTTTTCGGCAGCTTCCCCGCGCTTGGAATCCTTGGAGGGTTCCATCAGGACCGCCGCAAGCTGACCGAGCTTGGCGAAGGCTACCGCAGATTCGTCGCCGAGACCTCGTTCTTCCCGGGAACCGCCCTGCTGAGCGGGCGTCAGCAATGGTCGCGGGCGGATATGCCGTGGCTGGCGATCGGAATCGGTGCTGCGGCGACGATCCTGATTGTGATCGTGCACCCCTTCTTGTTCGGCGGGTTGCCGCTAGGATGACCTCGCGAACTTTCCAGCCGGCGGCGCGCTAGCGCCGAATTTCGTATAGCACCGAGAACGCATCCTTGACCGGCAGCCGCTGGAAGCTTGAAAAGCCCGCTGTGGCCGCGAGTTCGCGGGCTTTGGGCTCGCCCATCAACGCTCCGATTCCCGCGCCGCCATGCGCAAGCGACACGGTCATGCAGTAAAGCGTGCTCGCCGAATACATCATCCGCCCCATAGGATTGATGTTGTCTTCCGGGCGGTTCGAGACGTTCACTTCCACCATCAGGTAGCTACCGTCAGATTTAAGTGCGTTGCGGATGGATTTGAGCAGGCCGCCCGGATCGACCGAATCGTGGACTACATCGAAGGTCGCAATAAAGTCGAACTGTTCGGCCGGCAGCCTGGTGCAATCGACGACATCGAAGGTTACGCGGTCTGCTACGCCTGCGGCTTTCGCATTCGCGCGTGCCCGTTCGACCGACCCCGGATGGGCGTCGTAGCCGAAGATACGCGCCTTGGGGTACGCGGTCGCCAACGCGATCACCGCGCGCCCGCTGCCGCATCCGACGTCCAGCGCGGTCCCACCGGCGTTGAGCCGTTCGACTACCTGCGGCATCGCGGGCATCCACTTGCGAATCAGTTGATGGCGGTACATGGGCGCGGATCCGCGCTCGATCGCTTCGAACACCTCGGGCGGATATTCGCTCTGCGCCAGGCCCTTGCCGGTGCGGAACGACTCGAGCAGTTTCGGAGCCATTCCCACTTCTGGCACGACCATCTGCATGAATCCGCCCATGTAGAACGGCGATTCTTCGTTGGCAAGGATCATCGCGTTTTCGGGGGACATCGAGTAGCGCGAAGTCGAAGGATCGTAGCTGATGTACTTTGCGGCAGTCATCGCGCCGAGCCATTCGCGCAGATAGCGCTCGTTAAGTCCGGTGCGCTCGGCAAGCTCTACGCTGGTCACCGCGCCGGCTCCGGCAAGCGTCTTGAAGATCCCGAGGCGGTCGCCGATGTACGTGAGGGCGCCCTGCATCGCCGCGCCGAGGTCGTTCATCATCAGGCCGGCGAATTCCTTCACTTTGCCCCAGTCGATGTTTTTTTGCTCTTCGGCCATGTTTGGTCTTCCTGCCGCACGAATTTCGCCGCAGTCCTCGCCCGTAAAGTTGATGCCGGGGAGCTAGGCAAACGCGGCTTCCCTTCCACTAGCAGGTTTGTGTCGCGCCCGGCTACTTCGCCGGTTTTGCTCCGGAATCGGCAAACATATCCTGCTGGGCCGGAGACTCTTCGGCCGGCCCTTCCAGTTCCTTAGGTTCGAACAATCCCGGCCTTTCGGCGAACGGACGGAATTTTTCGTACAGGTCTGCGAGCTTGGCCTGATAATACTCTACGTTCTCGTCGGGTTTCTCCGGGTCATAATCGGACGCCATCTTGGCCGCCACCGCGACCTTCACTTTGGCGCCGCGGCCCGTGACGTAATACGAGATCTGATCCCCGCTCAGGTAGGGACGGTCGGCCTTGAGCGCCAGTTCGTAGGCGGCGGAAACGTTGCGGCGTTTGCCCCCGATTTTCTCGCGGTAAATCCCGGGCGAGTCCTGCAACGTCTCGGTCTTCATCAGCTTGGCAATGCCGATTTCGTGACGCTCGATGCGCTGGCGGTAATCCTCGTAAAGTTTCGCAGTCTCGACGTGCCGGTCGGTCAGCAAAAGCTCGAAAAATTCCTCCATGAAGCGGCGCTGGAAACGCTCGAGTCCGCGCGACTTCAGACCCGATCCGCGGATCGTCATCTCTCCACGATCGTCGAGCAGAACATAATTCTTCATCTTGTAGCTGAGCATCGCCGGATAGCGGCCGTCGATTTCGAGCCGGATCCCAGGCGGCATCGTCGCACCGATTTGCTCCAACAGCTTCTGGGCCGCATTCTCGTCGCCGAGCGCAAACGGAGCGACGAAATAGATACCGTCGGTGTCGACCTCGATCACCTGCGCACCCCGTGCTTCCAATTCGACTATCGCGCGTTGAATCAGTGCGCGGCCTCGGCTGGTCACCGTGTTGGCTTGGATGAAATCGTTGAAATGGCCGAGTGAGAAGCCGAGATAGCCGTAAAAGGAATTAATCAGGATTTTGAACGTTTGCTGAAGCGCTTCGAGATTGCGCCGCTCGGGACCCTCGAGTTCGCGAACCGCTGCCTTGGCCTGCACGCGGAAACTGCGGAGATCGCTGAGCATCCGCAGAAACACCCCCAGGCGGTCGTGGGCGGGCGCGTGACCGCCCTCCAGCATCAGCGACGGATAAAGCGAGGTTACGTCGCAATGGAGTACGTTGCGGGCGACTCCGCATCGGCGCATCTCCGTGTAGCCGCCCGCGACCTCGGTCGGTTCGCTGGGTTCCGGAATCGAATGCCGCTGGGCGAGATATGCGCGCATCAGGAGCGCATCAATTTTGGTCGCGTTCCCCCGCAGGACCGCGTTCTGATACGAGTACGGAAAGATCTGGGCCTGCACGAAATAGCTCGGCGCCAGCATCTCGGCCAGCGCGCCCGCCTCGCGCGTATCGTCGAGCGCGTAGGCCATGACCTCCTCCGGCTGATTCTCGAAGTGATAACTGATGTGCGAGGCGTCAAGGTAGACGCGGCCTTCGCGCGCCACGCCGAAATGCTGCGCCAGTTCCTTCAGACCGAATCCCTCGAGTTCGCGACTGGCGATGTCGTAATGCTGCGCGAGAAGCCAGGTGTCGACGATACTGCGGCCGTATATGTCGTAGCGGCGGTAGGCGATCACCCTCTCCGCAATTTGCATGCGCGAAGCGCGCGCATACAATCCTCTCCCGTCCCGTCCAAGCGCGAGGTCGATCCTGTGCCGCTGCGCCCGTGCTTCCAGGTACTCGAGGTCAAACCGAAAAAGGTTGTGTCCCTCTATAACGTCGGGATCGCGTTCGCGCACAATCCGCACCAACTCCGCGAGCATCGCGCGCTCATCCATTTCCCTGCCCGAAAGCACGCGCTCGAATCCCTGCGAGTCGGTGATGGCGATAGCGATGACCCGATCGCCGTCACGCGCCGCGCTGGGAAATTCAAAGCCCGGACTCACGTAGGTCTCGATATCGAGCTGGAGCCGGTGCAGGTCGTTGAACTGCAACCCCATGAAATAGGTTGTCCCGGTGAGCATCAGGTACTGCTCAACCGGATCGGCAAGGATCAGGTAAGGGGCGTCGGGCGCCCCTGGTGCCTTTCCGGTGATCTTGCGCAGATGGCGTCGGGCGTTGTCCAGGCCGTCGGTCGCATTGAAAGTAACGAGAAACCTGAAACGAAAGTCACCAGCGAGTTCGGTGGCCTGATGGGGCGCGTGCAGCCCCTTTAGCATCTCGCGATCTGCGACCAGAGCAAACAATATCAGCGGGCGCCGTTCGCGGCGGAGCGCACCGCCAACGCGGCGGAACACTTCAACTTCAGTCCTGGAGGCTATCTCGACCGCGACCACGCCGCTATCGGCAGGGTCGCCAAAAAGCAGACGGTTGCCGTAAAACTGGCCGGAAATCGTTTGATAACGGTTCACCACTACCCTCGAGACTCCGATTCTGCATCCCGGAAGGAGCCCTCCACAACCGCCGAACCGTCGAATCCGGGTTTAAAAGTCCAGGGAGGCGGGGCCATTTTCGCGGAGGCGGCATGACTTCGCCTGAAAAGGGGGCATGTCGCCTCGCAAGAAACAAATAGCTCTAGCCCCCGGACTTGGTGTATATTAAGCGAGCAGGGGTGGCGCTGTGGGTCGTCGAACCCCGCGTACCAAAATCGTTGTTATCTTTCTTGTAGAGGGCGCAGAGCAACCCACCGTGACCGGCGAAGCACATCTTAAGTTGACTTGCTACAAGTGGGCCTAATATATTGAGCCGCTTGGTCAGATTTTCGCATCGTTACAGAACTCGAATCGGCAACGGTGGTAGCCCGTCAACTCTTAGTGAGGGGTCGAACCGGCTTTCCATCGGATGCTGCGAACGCTGTCTGGAGAGCAAGCCTCCGACCGGTTGCGACGGAACTTTAGGCGCATGAAGCAGAAGTACGAAGGGAAAGACCTACAGGGCCTGGTCGATCTCGGACGCGAGCAGGGTTACCTCACCTTCGACCAGGTCAACGATTTCCTGCCACACGACGTGACCTCGCCGACCGATCTCCGTTCGGCTCTCGAGAGCTTCGAGGACATGGACATCAAGGTGCTCGACGATGTTCCTGCCGACGGAGCAGAGGCTGACGCGGAAGCGGAGGCCAAGGAAGAACCAGAGGAAGCTGCCGAGGCCCCGGCCGCTGATACGCTTAGCGAGTCGTCTGATCCGGTCCGTCTCTACTTGAAGGAGATGGGAAACTTCCAGCTTCTGTCGCGGGAGCAGGAAGTCGAGATTGCCAAGCGCATCGAGGCTGGTGAGAACGAGGTTGAAGACGAGGTGTTACGCTCGCCGGTCACCTTGGATTTCGTGATCGAGATGGCCAACCGGGTCGAGGTTGGGGAGGCCGATCTTCGCGATATTTTTGAAGAAGCCGAGGAGCAGGGCGAGCCTGACGAGGAACGGGGTCCCGAGACTAACGAAAAGCAGCTCAAAAAGCTCCTTACCGCGAATAAGAAACTCAAAACGCTTCACGGCAAAATCGAAGAGGTCGAGCAGAAGCTAAAAGACAGGCCCAAGGCGGGAGCCGTCAGGACAAAATATGAAAAGGCGCTCTCCAAATTCAGGGAAAGCGTCAAACGCGAACTGCATCATCTCGAACTGTCGCATCATCTGCTGGACGCAGTGGTTGCCGAAATGCGCCGGCTGCTGAAGGAAGCACGCGATTCCCAAGGCCTGATTGCGCGCTATGAGGACGCGACCGGCCGCAGCAAGTCGCAGCTTATCCGCGAGGCAGCCGAAGCCGAAGATCGGCGCCATGTGCTCAAGGTTAATGGCACCCGGGAAAACCTGCTCGACATTGCCTCGCGCATCAGGGAAGGGCAGAAGACGATTCGCGAGGTTGAGCGCCGCGTCAAGGCTCCGATCGAGGACTTCGGGCGCTCGCTTGAAACCATCGCGTCGGGCCAGGATAAGAGCCGGCGTGCCAAGAAAGAACTGACCGAAGCTAACCTGCGGCTGGTCGTCAGCCTCGCCAAGCGCTACACCAACCGCGGGTTGGGTTTTCTTGACCTGATCCAGGAAGGCAACATCGGTCTGATGCGCGCGGTGGACAAATTCGAATACCAGCGCGGCTACAAGTTCTCGACCTACGCCACGTGGTGGATCCGGCAGTCGATGTCCCGCGCGATCGCGGACCAGGGGCGTACCATCCGTATCCCCGTGCATATGGTGGAGACGATCAACAAGCTCTTGCGCGTTACGCGCCTGCTGGTGCAGCGCCTCGGACGCGAGCCCAGTCCGGAGGAGATCGCCGAGCAGATGGAAATGCCGCTGGACAAGGTCCAGAAGGTACTCAAGATCGTCAAGGAACCGATCTCGTTGGAAACTCCCATCGGAGACGAAGAGGAAAGCTCGCTGGGCGACTTCGTCGAAGACGAGTTGGCTCCTTCACCGGTCGAGGCCGCGATCCAGGGCAATCTCGGCGAGCAGACGCGCAAGGTGCTGGCGACACTGACGCCGCGTGAGGAACAGATCCTCCGCATGCGGTTCGGGATTGGCCAGAAGACCGATTACACGCTCGAGGAAGTAGGCAAGCAGTTCGCCGTCACTCGCGAGCGTATCCGCCAAATCGAGGCCAAAGCGTTGCGCAAGCTCCGCCAGACCGGCCGGTCGCGCAATCTCGAAGGCTTCATGGAACGCGAGTAAGGAGGACGGCTCCTACCCAATCGCTTTGGCGGCGCGCAGACGTTCGAGTTCCTCGCGCGTAAA
>JASHZA010000007.1 GCA_030042765.1 Candidatus Binataceae bacterium
CGGCCGCGAGTAAGCAATTGACCGATCTGCATGCAGACTGGCGCGCGGTTGTTCTGGAGGGCCTGGGCGTCGGTGTTGACCGCATAGAAGTCCACACCGCGGAGACCCGCGTTGATCATGTGGTTGACGGCGTTGCCACCACAACCGCCTGCCCCGATTACCTTGATCCGGGCACCCGGATCCGCATTTTCGATCAGCTCGATCATCTCAGGATCACCTCCTCCACCGCCGTCACGCGAATTAATCACCTTCCGCTCACCTTCCACCCCTGCCAATAAAGTGCGCTCGCTCAAAAGAAGTCCCTCACCCAGTCAGTTACGCGCGATCGGAGCCGTCCCCAGCGTCCGAATCGCGCAAGTCCGTTTGAACCAGCACGACCGGCAGCGGCGTGGAGCAGAAGTCCCGCCGCGGTCGTGTACATCGGCTTCATCAAATCTTCGGGCATACCTTTCAGATTAATCGGCAGGCCGCGGCGCACGGGCATGCTGAACATCCGCTCGGCAAGTTCCTGCGTGCCTTCGAGCAGGGAGGTTCCGCCGACCAGTACGACGCCCGAGCCAAGGCTGTCGGCGACGCCCGAACGCAGCAATTCGCGATGCGCCATCGCGAAAATTTCCTCCATCCGCGGCTCCATGATTTCGCCGAGCAGGCGGCGCGAGATCAGGCGCGGTTCACGCCCACCTACTCCCGGCACCTGCACCATCTCGTCACGACCTACCACCAGGTTGGTCGCGATGCCGTAATTGATCTTGAGGCGCTCGGCCTCGGTCATCGGAGTACGCAGGCCGGCGGCCACATCCCCGGTCAAATGGCTGCCGCCGATCGGCAACACCGCGGTGTGCATCACGGCACCGTTGTGGAAGACGATGATGTCGGTGGTGCCGCCGCCGATATCAATTAAAGCGACCCCGAGTTCGCGCTCCTCCGGGAAAAGCGCAGCATCCGCAGAGGCGAGCGGCTCAAACATCATCTCGGCCGGGGTGATGCCGGCGCGTTCACAGCATTTGCCGAGATTCTGGCCATAGCTTTGCGCGGCGGTAACCAGATGGATCCGCGCTTCGAGGCGCACTCCCGCCATCCCAATCGGATCCCGCACGCCCTCTTGATCATCGACCGCGAACTGTTGCGGGAGGATATGCAGGACCTGGCGGTCGAGCGGAATCGCGACCGCGCGGGCGGCATCGATCACGCGATCCAGATCGCGTGCGCCAACTTCACCGCCGCGCACGGCGACAATCCCGTGACTGTTCAGGCCGCGGATATGAGCGCCGGCGACGCCTACTACTGCCGCACCAATGCGCACGCCGGCGGTTCTCTCCGCCTCGTCCGCAGCGGCGCGAATCGCTTCGACCGTCGCCTCGATGTTCACTACAACGCCTTTGCGCAAACCCGTACACGGCACGACGCCATAACCGAGGAGAGCGAAGGAGCTATCCGCGGCGGATTCGGCCGCCAATGCACACACCTTGCTGCTGCCAACGTCCAATCCGGCCAGAATGTTTCTCATCGTCTTGCCGTCACCTCCGCGGGCGGATTGTGCCGGGTTCTTGGCCGTGTCGAAGCGGTCAACACCGGCTTGCGAGGCCCCGCGGCATGTTTGGCCTTCTCCAACGCGCCGGGCTTGAGCCGGACGATTGCCTGGCCGGAAACCGTCATGTCGAGGCTCGCGATCAGTTCCTGATGGCCCCGCCACAGGTGCAGCACCTGTGCGGAGCGCGCGAATTCGAGCGGAGCATCGTCGAGGGTAACCATTATCGGAAGGCGTGGATGATCAAGAAAGACGGTCGCAACACCATCCCCGTCGGCCCGTATCTCCGAGACCATCTCCGAGAGCGTTGCTTCCGCTCGCACAAGGGTCGCGGCATCTTCGAGCAATTGAGCGGGAGGCGCGCTCTGCACAGCTGAGCCACTGAGCACGGGGAGATCACCCAGCATCGCCGGGGAGATCGGGCCACGAAGGCTGCCTGCCGAGTCCAGCGTGTAAAACCCGTCGGTCCGCTCAACCAGTGCAACCGATGCAGCGGGCGTGCGCGCCGCGGCAGGGGCGAGTTCCGCATCGCCCGCATAGATGAGCGGAACCAGCGTTGAACGGCCTGGATGAATCCACAGCGGAAAAAACGCTTCGACGCGGAGCGCGAAGAGCCGGCCTGCTCGGCTAAGCCCGGTAATCACCCCAAGCGCGAAGAACGCGCACAAGGCGATACCGGCAAGGCGCCAGCTCCAGCCGGCACCCTTCCTGGTCTTCTTCTTTTTGGCCACCGCCGCCGCCACCACCAGACCCTCACCAATCGCCGATTAGCTTCACCTCGGGCTCAAGTACGACTCCGGTACGGTCACGCACCTGGGAACGTGCCAGCTCGATAAGGGCGCGCACCTCTTCAGCACGAGCACCGCCCAGATTCACGATAAAATTGGCATGTTGATCCGAGAACGCCGCTGCGCCCACCCGCGCACCCTTCAGGCCAACACCTTCAAGCAGGCGCCCGGCGAAATTTCCCGGCGGATTCTTGAAAACCGAACCCGCATTGGGGAACCCCTGTGGCTGACGTGCCGCACGTTTGGCGTGAAGTTCCTTCACTCGGCCCAACAATACCTCCCGATCTCCTGGCGTCAGTTCAAAGCCGACTCGCGTGATCACGAAGCGTGGCGGCAGCGCCGTGCGCCGGTATTCAAAGCCGACCTCCTCTTTCGCGAGCGCGCGGCACTTGCCCTCTCCCGTCACGCCGTGCACCGCGGTCACCACGCGAGCCATCTCGCCGCCGAACGCACCTGCGTTCATTATCAGGCCGCCGCCCACGCTCCCGGGAATGCCTTCGCCGAACTCGAGTCCCGCCAAGCCTGCCGCGACTACCGTTTCGACCAGCGTTCGGAATTGAGCAGCCGCTCCCGCTGCAACTTTCACCCCGTCAATGGAAATAGTATCGAACGCTTCGCCGAGCTTGACGACGAGACCACGGACGCCGCGATCGCTCACCAGCAGGTTGGTTCCGGAACCGAGGCAAACAGCCGGGACTTGATTCCGGGTGGCCGCGGCCAAAGCCACCGCAAGTTCATCTTCGCTTTCGACCACCAGGTAGAAATCGGCCGGCCCGCCGATCCGGAACGATGTCAGATCGGCTAGCGGACGCCCGCATTGCAAACGCGCGCCGAAGCGCGCACGCAATTCCTGTTCAAGCGCGCTCATCAAGCTTGCAGCTCTCGCCCAAAAGCGCGAGCGACCTTTCCCCCAGTTTGTAAACGTCGCCGGCACCCAGCGTTGCGATGATATCGCCCTCGACCGACTCCTCGACGACCTTGCCTGCGGGGTCCGCATCATCACCGAGGTAGCGCACGTCCAGATGTCCGCGGGCGCGCAGCGCCTCATAAAGCCGGCGCGAAGAAACGTCGGCGATCGGATCCTCTCCAGCCGGATAAACCTCCATCAGATAAAGCACGTCGGCATCGTCGAACGCGGTCAGGAACTCGTCGAAAAGATCACGCAGGCGCGTGAACCGATGCGGCTGGAAAACCGCGACCACGCGCCGTTTGAAAGATGCACGTGCGGCAGCCAG
>JASHZA010000116.1 GCA_030042765.1 Candidatus Binataceae bacterium
AACATCTCGACGCCGGTGACGACCGTCTTGCTGGTATCGCGGAAGCCCACGATCTCGACTTCCTCGCCGACCTTGACCTTGCCGCGCTCGACGCGTCCGGTCACTACCGTGCCACGGCCGGAGATCGAGAAAACGTCTTCGATCTGCATCAGGAACGGCTTATCGGTTTCGCGAGCCGGCTGTGGAACATAGCTGTCGACCGCGTCCATAAGGGCAAGAATTGGCTTGCAGTTGGCGCAATCGTCCTTGCCGCATCCACACTCGAGCGCTTTCAACGCGCTACCGCGAATCACCGGGATATCGTCACCCGGAAACTCGTAACGCTTGAGGAGGTCGCGCACCTCGAGCTCGACCAGATCGAGCAGCTCGGGATCATCGACCATGTCAACTTTGTTCATGAAGACAACGATTGACGGCACGCCGACCTGCCGAGCGAGAAGAATATGTTCGCGCGTCTGCGGCATCGGCCCGTCATTAGCCCCGACAACTAGGATCGCCCCGTCCATCTGGGCGGCACCCGTTATCATGTTCTTGATATAGTCGGCATGGCCCGGGCAGTCGACGTGGGCGTAATGGCGCTTCTTGGTTTCGTACTCGACGTGCGCAATCGCGATCGTGATCCCCCGCTCGCGCTCTTCCGGCGCCTTGTCGATTTGATCGAAGGCGGTGAACTGGGCAAGCTTCTTCGCCGACAGAACCTTGGTGATCGCCGCGGTCAAGGTCGTCTTGCCGTGGTCGATATGACCGATCGTGCCGACGTTCAGATGTGGCTTGGTTCTCTCAAATTTGGCCTTGCCCATGATTTGCCCTCCCGGCTTCCTCTCCTTTGCTTGCGACGCTCAGGCGCGCGCCCGGGCCTCAGTCTCGCCGCCGCCTCGCGCGGTTAATTCCTCGAATATCTGCTGCGGTACCGGTTCGTATACCGCAAATTGCATCGTATAAGTGGCGCGGCCCTGAGTGATCGAACGCAGCCGCGTCGCGTAACCGAACATCGTCGCCAACGGCACCCGTGCCGCGATCACCTGTGCACCGGCCCGGTTCTCCATCTCGCTGATCTTGCCCCGGCGCGCATTGAGATCGCCGATCACCTCTCCCATGAACTCCTGCGGTGTCACCACCTCGACGTCCATCACGGGTTCAAGCAGGACCGCGTCGGCTCTTTCGCAAGCCTCCTTGAAGGCAATCGAACCGGCGATTTTGAACGCCGGTTCGGAGGAGTCGACCTCATGGTATTTGCCGTCCAGCAACGACGCCTTAAGATCGACCATCGGATAACCCGCCAGCACCCCGGTCTCCATCGCCTCCTTCACTCCCTGTTCGATCGAGGGAATGAAGTTGCGCGGCACCGAACCGCCCTTGGTCTCGTCGGCGAACTCAAAGCCGGTTCCCTTGGGCAGCGGTTCAATACGAAGATCGACCACTCCGAACTGGCCGTGGCCGCCGGTCTGGCGCACGAAGCGCCCCTCGGCCTCAGCGGCCCGCCGGATAGTCTCGCGGTACGCCACCTGCGGCTTGCCAACGTTGGCGTCGACTTTGAATTCGCGCAGCATCCGATCGACGATTATCTCGAGATGCAGTTCGCCCATCCCGGCGATCAGCGTCTGTGCCGTCTCACGATTCACGCTCACCCGAAATGACGGATCCTCCTTGGCCAGCTTCTGCAGCGCCTCACCCAAACGCTCCTGGTCGGCCTTGGTCTTAGGCTCAATTGCGATCTGGATCACCGGCTCGGGAAACTCGATCGATTCAAGCACAATCGGATGCGCGGGGTCGCAGAGCGTATCACCCGTAGTGGTATCGCGCAAACCGACCGCGCAAATATCCCCGGCGAAAACCTCGGAGATTTCCTCCCGCTTGTTCGCGTGCATTTTGACCAGCCGACCGATTCGCTCGCGCTTGCCCTTGGTCGAATTGAGCACCGAGCTGCCGCTTTCGAGCCGTCCGGAGTAAATCCGCAGGAAGGTCAGCGTGCCGATATACGGATCGGTCATTATCTTGAAGGCAAGCGCCGCCAACGGGGCGTCGTCGCGCGGCCAGCGCTCTTCTTCCTTGTCACCGACCT
Source organism: Candidatus Binataceae bacterium (assembly GCA_030042765.1). Taxonomy (GTDB): domain Bacteria; phylum Desulfobacterota; class Binatia; order Binatales; family Binataceae; genus JASHZA01. Next base: position 2,063 of record JASHZA010000116.1, read on the forward strand.
TGCCGATCACCGGCGGCTGATCGAACGGCGACGGCAGGTAGTCGACAACCGCGTCGAGCATCGGCTGCACGCCTTTGTTGCGGAAGGCCGAACCCAGCAACACCGGCACCAACTCGATCTTGAGCGTCGCAGCCCGGATAGCGGCCCGGATCGCCGCGGGCTCCGGGCTCTTGCCCTCGAGATACTGCTCCATGATCTTTTCGTCATGGTCGGCCAGGGTTTCAATCAATTTGTCGCGGTATTCGGCCGTCTGCGCGCGCAACGCTTCCGGCACCGGTTCAAGCCGGAAGTTGGCGCCCAACCGGTCTTCGTCCCAGATGAGCGCGCGCTGCTCCACAAGGTCGACCACGCCCGAGAACTTGTCCTCCGAACCGATCGGAATTTGGAGCAAAAGCGGTTTGGCCTTGAGCTTATCGCGAATCTCGCCGAGCACGCGCTCGTACTCGGCCCCAACCCGGTCCATCTTGTTGATGAACGCGATGCGCGGGACGCCGTACTTGTCCGCCTGCCGCCAGACCGTCTCCGATTGTGGTTCAACCCCGCCTACCGCGCAAAACACAGCCACCGCGCCGTCGAGGACGCGCAGACTACGCTCGACTTCGATCGTAAAATCCACGTGGCCCGGGGTATCGATGATGTTGATCCGGTGGTCGCGCCAGAAGCAGGTGGTGGCGGCGGAGGTGATGGTGATGCCGCGCTCCTGCTCCTGCACCATCCAATCCATCGTCGCGGTGCCTTCGTGCACCTCGCCAATCTTATAATTGATCCCGGTGTAATACAGGATGCGCTCGGTTGTTGTGGTCTTACCGGCGTCGATGTGAGCCATGATGCCGATATTGCGCACTGATTGGATTGGAGTCTGACGAGCCATGTGAAAAAACTTGAACTAAAGCTTAAGTGTTCTACCAGCGGTAGTGTGCGAAAGCGCGGTTCGCCTCCGCCATCCGATGGGTATCTTCGCGTTTCTTGACCGCACCACCACGATTCGCCGCCGCATCCAGCACCTCATTGGCCAGCCGCTCTACCATCGACTTCTCGCCGCGGGCGCGCGCTGCTGTCACCAGCCAGCGCATCGCCAGCGAAGATCGCCGCAGCGGACGCACCTCCACCGGCACCTGGTAGTTGGCGCCGCCCACTCGCCGTGAGCGCACCTCAACCGCCGGCCTCACGTTCTCCAAGGCTCGCTTGAAGACGGTCAGTCCGTCCTCTTTGGAGCGCTCCGCTGCAAGATCAAGCGCCCCGTACAAGATCTGTTCAGCGATCGACTTCTTGCCCCGCTCCATCACGACGTTCACGAACTTCGCAACAGTGCGATCGTGAAACTTCGGATCCGGGACCACTTCGCGAACACGGGCCTGTCCTTTGCGTGACATGGTGGCCTACTTGGGTTTCTTAGACCCGTACTTGGAACGGCCCTTGCGACGGTCCTGCACCCCTATGGAGTCCAGTGTGCCGCGGATTACGTGGTAACGCACGCCAGGCAGGTCCTTCACACGTCCGCCGCGTATCAGCACCACCGAATGCTCCTGCAGGTTGTGACCTACTCCGGGGATATAAGTATTAACCTCGTAGCCGTTGGAGAGCCGTACTCGCGCGACCTTTCGCAATGCCGAATTTGGCTTCTTGGGCGTAGTGGTCTTGACCTGCGTGCAAACGCCGCGCTTCTGCGGCGAGCCCTGCAGCGCGGGGGCACTTATCTTGTAGCGCTTCTTGATGCGCGCGTTTCTAATCAACTGGTTAATCGTCGGCACGTCACCCTGCTTCTTCTTCCGGCTGCGGCACCCAAGCTCCGCCTCATCCGATGCCGGAAATCGTATCGGGACCGCTAGAACCCACCCGTTATAATTCCAACCCTCGCACCAACCCGAAGCGCCTGCTCAAACAACCCCCCAAGGACACGGCGCTGCCCTTGGGCGAAATATCATTTTCTACGGGATATTCCCTCCCGTGTCAATCTCCGCCGGGTACCGCCGCACTGACAGCCATTTCCGGCTTCGCCAAGTCCTCTTCGGGCGGAGTACCCTCCACGCGTAATTCCGTCCGGTTGTATTGAGGCAAACCGGTACCGGCCGGGATCAGCCGGCCCATGATCACGTTCTCCTTCAGCCCCACCAGGCGATCGACCTTACCGTTGATGGCCGCCTCCGTAAGCACTCGGGTCGTCTCCTGGAACGACGCTGCCGAGATGAAGCTTTCAGTCGAGAGCGACGCTTTAGTGATTCCCAGCAACAGCGGCTCCGCGATCGCTGGCTCGCCGCCCTTGGTCAGGACTCGCGCGTTCTCTTCGTCAAAGCGCCACTTCTCGGTCTGGTCGCCGACCAGGAAGTCGGTGTCGCCGACCTCCTTGATCCGTACCCGCCGCAACATCTGGCGCACGATCACCTCGATATGCTTGTCGTTGATGCGCACGCCCTGGAGCCGGTAGATTTCCTGGATTTCGTCGACCAGATATTTCGCCAGCGCCTTCTCGCCGAGAATCGTCAGGATATCGTGCGGATTGGACGAACCCTCCATCAGTGGCTCGCCCGCCTTGATCATGTCGCCCTCGTGCACCCCTATATGCTTGCCCTTGGGGATCAGGTATTCGCGCGGTTCGCCAACCTCGGGGGTAACCACTACCTTGCGCTTGCCCTTGGTATCCTTGCCGAAGGAGACCTGCCCGTCGATCTCTGAGATGACCGCGAACTCCTTGGGTTTGCGCGCTTCAAAGAGTTCCGCCACGCGCGGGAGGCCGCCCGTGATATCCTTGGTCTTGGTGGTTTCGCGCGGGATCTTCGCGATCACGTCGCCGGCGTCCACATGGGTGCCCTCGGCCACATTGATATATGCGCCCACAGGCAGAAAATAGCGGGCAAACTGCTCGCTGGTAGGAAGCTTGGCGGTCTTGCCCGTCTCGTCCTTGATCGAAATGCGTG
>JASHZA010000117.1 GCA_030042765.1 Candidatus Binataceae bacterium
GAAGCCGGCCGCCTCTTTCCACGGCAAGTACTCCAATTTCGATCAGATCGTCTGCAATCCCAAGCCGGTCCAGCAACCCGGCCCGCCCATTCTGATCGGCAGCATGGACAAAAACGCGCTCAAATGGGTCGCGCGATGGGGCGACGGCTACAATCCGGTATGTTTCGAAACCTCGAAGGCGGTCTCCTTCATGCGCCGGAAACTGGCCGAGCTCAAGGAGGAATGCGGCAAAACCGGCCGCGACTTCGGCAGGCTCGACATCACGCTCATGATCTCGCTGCCGTCGGATCGCTCGCAGACCCAGGAGATGCTGAAGCAGCTCGGCGAGCTCGGCGTGACCCGCATCGTCGAAGTCAGCGCGTCCGAGCCGCTTTTCGCGGGCGACTACCGCGCAAAACTCGACCGCCTCGCCCGCATCGCTCTGCCGTAAAATGCGATTCGATCGCGCGCGCCCGCGGCAATGCGTCAGTCGGTGCCTTCTCAGTGCGGCGTCAGCCCGAAGGCCTCGGCGAGCAGCTCATATGATCGCCTCCGGGCGGCGTGATCGTGCACGATCGTCACCACCATCAGCTCCTCCGCATTGAGCACGCTTGCCATGTCGATCATCCGATCGCGCACCGTCTCGGGCGCGCCCGCGAAATAGCGCGGCCATTCTTCATTCGGCGCCGGCGGCATTTCCGGCGCTTGACCCAGCTCGGCGATCGCTTCCTCCACCGTCGGAATCGGCGCGATAATCCCCTGCCGGATCCGCCGGCGGAACAGCCGCGCGCTGGTCAGCAGCCGTGCCGCTTCCTCGTCGCTCTCGGCGCAAATCGCTCCCAGCCCGATCATCACCCGCGGCTTCGAAGCGTGCTCGTCCGGCACAAAATGCGACCTGTAGTATTCGACCGCCTGCCGCGTCGGTTGCGGGTCGATAAAGTGCGCGAACGAGTACGGCAGGCCCAGTTGCGCCGCCGCCGACGCGCTCCACCGGCTCGATCCGAGCAGCCATATTTCCGGGACGCCCGGCATCGCGGGCGAAATCTTGATCCGGCTGAACGGATGGTCCGGCGGAAATTCACCCTCCAGCCACGCGATCAGTTCCACCAACTGTTGCCCGAAGTCATCGGGTTGTTGCCCCTCGCGATCGCGCCGCAAGGCCCACGCGTCGAGCGGTGTCCCGCCCGGCGCCCGCCCGACTCCGAGGTCGATCCGGTTCGGATATAGCGCGTGCAGCACGCGAAAGGTCTCGGCCACCTTGAGCGGGCTGTAATGCGGCAGTAGCACCGCGCCCGATCCCACCCGGATCCGCGAGGTCTCGGCTGCCACCCGCGCGATCATGATCTCGGGAGCCGGACTTGCCAGCGAAACGATCGCATGATGCTCCGCGATCCAGTAGCGCTCGTAGCCGAGCCGATCCGCCAGCCGCGCCAGCTCGATCGTGTTGTGCAGGGCCTCCGCCGGCGTCATTCCGGCCGAAACGGGAGACTGGTCAAGAACTGAAAGCTTCAATTGCCCGAAATCCGAACCGATACTGACTGCATTTTGCGCAGGACCCTCCGCTCGATCCTACTCCAGCGACAAATCCGCCCGCGTAGTCTTGCCCTTGTCCGATATCCCCTTCGCGTCGAGTTTCGGCGGCGACTCGAATAGCCGCCCCGGATCGATCTGCTTCGCCATCCATCCACGCACCGCGTCCGCCCGCGCGTCCGCGAGCTTCTTCAGATCCTGGTCCGTCACCTCCATGTTGGTGATCATCAGCTTCTTCATCTCGGCGGGCGGCAATGACTTGTTGAGCCCCATAAAATCCTTCGGCTTCTCAAATTTCGCCGCCTTGTAGGCGCGCTTCAAGTACTTGTCATAGTCGTCCTGGCTGAGCTTCTCGTTTGCGCCCGCGCCCGCATCTTCCGCCTGCTCCTTGACCAGCCCCTCGACCTTCGCTTCGCGCAGCCCCGCGCGGTCAAACTGGGGATCGGCCCGCCCCGAAATTCCCATCCGCAGCGCGGGCCGATCCTTAAGCGCCTTGGTTATCGTCGTCAGTCGGCTGATGCTGTCCGGCGTCAGCGTCGCGTAGCCCGGCGCGAATTCGATGTACGAAAGGTCCTGGCTTCCGCCGGTCCCGCCGAAGGCCGACGCGATCAGGCTGAAGGGCGAGGTTGCCGCCTTCACGATCAGGTTCTTGAACACCTGCCAAATCACGCCGCCGATGCTGAACTGCGGGTCCGAGAGCGATCCCGACACCGGCAGGTTGAGATCGATCTGCCCCTTCGAATTCTTCAGCAACGCGACCGCCAGCCGCACCGGCAGATTGGTCGCGTCCTTGCTCTCGACCCGATCGCCGAAGGTGAACTGGTCGATAAAGATATGGTTGTTCGCGGTCAGGTTGTTCTGGTCGAGCAGATAGTGCACATCGAGAGTGAGCGTCCCCTTGACAATCGGATACCCTGTATACTTCGTCGAATACGGAGTGAGGTTCGTCAACTCGATACCGTCGGCCTTCGCGCCAATATTAACGTACGCCATCGGCGCCAGCGGATTGATCGATCCGGTGATCGATATCGGCGCGCTCCCGTTGACTTGCCCTTGCAGCGCCACGTCCGCCGGAGTCGTCGTATGCGTGCCGAAGGTCCCTACCTTTCCGCCGATCTCGGTGAGGTCGGCGGTGTAATTTGGCCGGATGAAATCGTCGGTATAATTGACGTGTCCGCCCTCCAGCGTGATCCGGTCCACTTCGATATCGGCGTTGATCGGCTTCGCAGCCGGTGCCGGGAGCTTGCCGGCCGCAGGGGTCGCAGCCGCGGCGGGCGCCGCCGGCGTCGGTGCCGGAGTGGCGGCAGGAGTCGGTCTTGGTGCCGCTGCTGCGGTCTGCTCGCGCGTCAGCGATTTCGGTGCGGCCTGCGGATTCGTCGTGAGATCGGAAAGGTTCAGGCGGCCGCTGCGGTCAAGGATGACCCGCGCGTAGAAATCGGTGAGCGCGATTCCGCCGATATGAACCTTTGGTGCCCCCGCCCCGATACCCGCGTCGATCCGGCTTACGCTCAAGGCGTTCCATTGCAGGAAATTGTCCCCCGTCAAGCGGTCGAGCATTCGCAACCTGCCCAGCGTCGTGTCGCCCCGATAGCGCACCTGGATATCCTTGTGCGGCTTCGCCACGTCGACCGTTCCGTTCATCGTCAGCAGCGCGCTTCTGATCCTCGCGTTGAGATTCTTCGCCAGGTAGGGGTCGGCGAAAGCCAGATCGAGCCGCCGCGTCGTCACCCTCAGATTCGCCTTGAGCGGCGTCACCGCGGCCGTCCCGGTCAGCTTGAGGCTGCCCTTTTGGTTGAAAATTGCGTCCAACTCCAAGCCAATCGGCTTGGCCGGATCGCTCGAAACATCTTTCACATGCATGTTCAGCGGCGCAACGCCGAGTTTCACCGGCCGCGGTGTCGTATCATCCTCGACCTGCACTTCGGCATTCTCGAGCGCTACCGAACTGATCGCATATTGCCACGGCGGCGGCGCGCCGCCAGGTTGTGACGTTGGTTGTGCCGGCGCAGCGGCGTGATGCTCACGTCGCCTCGATCGGCGCCTGTGGGGCGCGGGTGCCTCCGCGACGTGAGCCTGCATCGCCGCCCCCTTCGGCGCGGAAGATGGCTGCGCGAGCGACGCCAGGTTCAGCTCGCCTTTGCGCCCTCGCTTGACCAGCAGATGCAGTCCGTCGGCGCGCACCTCCTTCACCGTCGCTTGGCGCGCGCCCGAATCGACCTGTCCAACATCGACGCTGAAGCGACTCCACTGCACGGGCGTCTCGCCGTCTGGCGCGTTCAGCTTGAAGTTGTCGAGCGAAACGCTCGCGGGCTCCGCGTGCACCGCGACCTTACCGCCGAAGTGCGTCTCGACGTTCGCGTGAGCGCCCAATTTTCCCGACGCAATCGTGGCCGCCAATACATTCTGGGCGAACGCCTGCAACGCCGGCAGATCGACCTGGT
>JASHZA010000118.1 GCA_030042765.1 Candidatus Binataceae bacterium
GCGGCCCACCGCCGAGTGAACCAGCCAAGACACTGCTTCAGGTATGGCCTTAGGTAGGAATAGACTATCGCCAAGACCTCCTGACCAAATCGTCGATCAGCGAATCGGGAGCTCCGCCATGGAACACACGTACAAGAAACTTGATCTCGCACTCTCGGTGCTGCGAACGAAGCTAATCGAAATGGGGAATCTGGTCATCGGGCAGATCGAGCGGGCGCTCGCTTGCCTGAGCGAACACGATATTCCCGGCATCCGCCTTGTGATCGAGCAGGATATCAACGTGAACCGAATGGATATCGAGCTCGAAGAAATGTGTTTGGAGTTCATGGCCCTTCATCAGCCGGTGGCCGGAGACCTCCGGTTCATAGCCTCGGTGATGAAGATTACGACCGAGCTCGAGCGAATCGGCGACCGTGTGGTCGACGTCTGCGGCGCTGTTCACAGTCGCGATGACGGCGACTCGACCGATTCCCATAGTGAAATCTCTCAAATGGCAGCACTTGCGATCGCGATGGTTCACGATAGCATGGCCGCTTTTTCCGAGGCCGATACCTCGCTCGCAAAAGCGGTCTTCAACAAAGACAGGGAGTTTGATGCGCTCCATAGCGGCGTGTTCTCCAGGCTTATGTCCTCTGCAAAAGGATCTGAGAATGCTGCGCATGCTACCGCGCTCGCGTTTTTGTCCAAAGATCTGAATGAAATCTCCGAGCATGCGACCAATATCGCCGAAGTCGTCATGTTTATGGTCGACGGCAAGGAGATTACTCATATGGATCTGCATGAGCGGCGCACGATGCGGTAATGGACATCTATAGCGAAGAACGTCTCTACCTCTGACACCTCTCGTTTTCCGCCTTGCGCAATCCGGCCTGCCTCTTTGGCGGGCTCGTCCTGCAACAGTTCGGCCTTTCGATCAGACTGAAGCCGTGTATGCGACTAATTGGAAAGGCCATCACCACTTAACTCGCGCGCTGCACCGCCGGCGTCGGCCATCCGGAGTCCGGCAAGCGCCACTGGCTGGAAGGTGAAACGCGTAGTTTAATTATCCAACCGTTCAGGACTGATTCCGATGAGAGCCGCGATGGCAGAAACGTCGAGATGCGTCTTGAGTAGTTGACTGAAGCGGTCATACGCCCTAGCGCGAACGGCGTGCGCATCTTCGCTTCCAGTAACATCGAGCGGCCCAAGGCCTTTGCGCTCTCGAAGCCTGTTCAGGAAGTGTCGGCGAAATCGAGGCGAGTCGAATAATCCGTGAATCGACGTACCAAGGAATCTATCGTTATCGGTCCCAGCTCCTTCAAATTCGTCGAGCGATCGGCCTCCTCGAGTCCGCATTCTAAATGGCGCATTATCACCGAATCTCGTGATGCGACCGCAATGAATTTCGTAACCTGATATTGCCAGGCCCGATACGATATGCACCCCCTCGGATCGAGCCGTGACCTTCTCGCCTTCGAAGACGGTTTCGATATCCAACAAACCGAGCCCAATAGCCTCGTCAACCCCGCTCTCGATGTGGTCCGGGTCTGCGATTCGCCTTCCCATCATTTGGTAGCCGCCGCAGATTCCAACCACCGAGCCGCCGGCCGCATGATGAGCAAAAATGAACTCCTCCCATCCACGAGCACGCAGCCAGATAAGATCTGCAATCGTACTTTTCGTGCCGGGAAGGCAGATAACGTCAAGAGCGCCAGCCTGCTCCGGATTCTCCACGTATTGGAGAGAAACATCCGGCTCGCGCAGAAACGGTTCGAAATCGGTGTAGTTCGAGATTCGTGGAAAGACCACCACTCCTATCGCGATCGGGCGACCAGCGGCCGGTTTCGTGCCGGTCTTTAGCCCTGCGCCGTCCTCTTCGGGGATCTCCAGATTGCCTGCGTGAGGCAGAACTCCGAGGACAGGCACGCCGGTATTCTGCTCGATGATTTTCAAGCCATCGTAGAGCAATGCCGGATCGCCCCGAAACTTGTTGACGATGAGTCCCTTGACCCGACGTCGCTCCGAGGGCGAAAGTAGGGCAATCGTTCCCACCAACGATGCAAGTACGCCTCCTTTGTCTATGTCGGCAACTATAAGCACCGGCGCATCCGCCAGCTCGGCAACTGACCAGTTCGCTATGTCCCGGTTCCGCAGATTTACTTCTGCCGCTCCGCCAGCTCCCTCTATAACAATCACATCGAACTGCTCGGCTAGTCGTGCATAGCTGCTGATTATCTCCGGCCACGCGTGTTCCCGATAGCGATCGTATTCCCGAGTGGTCATCTGAAAACGCGCTTGTCCACGAATAACAACCTGGCAGCTTCGATCGCTTTCGGGCTTCAGGAGGACCGGGTTCATATCAACCGTCGGCTCCAGCCCGCAAGCTTCCGCCTGAACTGCCTGCGCCCGTCCAATCTCTCCTCCACTCGTGCAAACCGCCGCGTTGTTCGACATGTTCTGCGACTTGAACGGCGCGACACGGATGCCGGCATTTGCGAAAAGCCGGCACAGAGCCGTGACCACCACGCTCTTGCCAACATCGGAGGCGGTTCCCATCACCATCAGGCTGCGCGCGTTCATGACACCTCTCAAAAATCCAGGCCGATTTGGCCTACCTCTGTACGTTCTCCCGCCACCGTTTGAAGCTCCTCCAAGACTACATCGCAAATCCAGAAGCTGATCGTCGGTCGAAGATGATGATGGCTCGAGTCCGCATGTTAGGCGAGTCGACGAGCCGGTCATCGTACCTGGCGAAGCAAACGCGCGGCTTGATCTGTAAGGCGCGCGCTTCTTGTTAATGGCCACCTCGTCTATCCTAATCCCGACAAATCGAGTGACTGCTCATTTGAGGGGATATGCGCACTACCATTCTGCTCGCTGCTCTTGGCCTCCTTTGTGCCACTGCTGCCAGTGGAACTCCTTCACCGGCGCAATGGGACGAAGCTACCCTCACACATAAATTAGACGCGGGCATCCATCCAAACGATCTGCGCAACTGGATGAAGATGCTGGCGAGCCAGCCAAACCATGTGGGCTCGCCCCACAACAAGGCCAATGCCGATCGTATCTTGAGCTGGTTCAAGTCTTGGGGCTGGGATGCGCACATCGAGACTTTCTGGGTGCTTTATCCGACGCCGATCAGCGAGGCCCTTGAACTCGTAGCTCCCAGACATTTCTCCGCAACGCTCCAGGAGCCGCCAATTCCGGGCGATTCGAGCGCTACCGCGACCGATCCGGCGCTTCCGGCCTATGTCGTTTATCAAGGTGACGGAGACGTTACAGCGCCGCTAGTCTACGTGAACTATGGGATGCAGGACGATTACAAGACGCTCCAACGGCTGGGAGTCAGCGTCAAAGGCAAGATAGTGATCGCACGCTATGGCGGTGGCTGGCGCGGACTCAAACCGAAGCTGGCCCAGGAGCATGGCGCGGTGGGATGTATCATCTATTCGGATCCGTCCGAGGACGGCTATTCGGTCGATAGGACCTATCCTAATGGCCCGATGCGTCCACCTCGCGGTCTGCAGCGTGGTTCGGTGGCGGACATGCCGCTTTATCCCGGCGATCCGTTGACCCCGGGCGTGGGCGCGACGCGCAACGCCAAACGCCT
>JASHZA010000119.1 GCA_030042765.1 Candidatus Binataceae bacterium
CGCCGCCGAGTCGATGCGCAAGACGCTCAACTCGATCGCCTTCGACGGCAAAATCGTCGTCGGCGAGGGCGACCAAGCCACCGCCGAACATCTCTATACCGGCGAAATCGTTGGCACCGGCTCCGGTCCCGAGGTCGACGTCGCGCTCGACGCCCTCGAGGGGTCGCTCATCTGCGCCACCGGCGGCCCCAACGCGCTCGCCTGTATCGCGCTGGCCGAGCGCGGCAAGATTCTCCGCTGCCCCGACACCTACATAGACAAAATCGCTTGCGGTCCCGTGGGCCGCGGCATCATCGACCTCGATCGCCCGCCTGCCGAAAACCTGAAGGCGCTGGCCGAAGCCAAACACGTCTACGTCGAAGACCTGCGCGTCGCCATCCTCGATCGCCCGCGCCACGAGAAGCTCATCAACGAAGTCCGCCGCACTGGCGCCGGCATCAAGCTGCTCAGCGCCGGCGACCTTTCCGCTGGAATCGCGACCACTCGCCCCGAAAGCGAGATCGATATGCTGATTGGCGTCGGCGGCGCGCATCAGGGTGTGCTCGCCGCGGCGGCAATTCGCTCCGCCGGCGGCGAGATGCAATGCCGGTTCGATCCGCGCAACGCGCAGGAGGCCGAAGCTTGCCTGGCGGCCGGCATCCTTGATCTCAGGCGCAAGTTCACGCTCGAGGAGATCGCGGGCGACGACGTGATGTTCGCGGCGACCGGCGTGACCACCGGCGATTATCTGCGCGGCGTGCGTTTTCTCTCGGGCGGCGCCATGACCAACAGCGTCGTGATGCGCTCGAAAACCCGCACCATCCGCTTCATCGAAGCCATCCACCACTTCGACTTCAAACCGGAATACTGAGTTGCGGCGACCTGCTGATTCTTCATGAATCGGCAACAGGGAAGCGTACCTAACCTGCCATCCTACTGGTGATGTTTCCTGAGCCGATTGGTCACTGGTTTTGGGACCAAACATTCGCTCCGAGCAGGACCAGATGGGAGAGCGTTAGGAGCCTCGCGTAGAATTGACCATCGGATTTCGATCTCAGGAATCCCCCGGGGGGTAAACACGCGGTACAAAATTGTACCATCCGAATAGACGGTGACTGAAGCAGACGGGCGAGTCTCGCCGCTCCAAAACTCTTCGCGCCAACCCCAGGCAAAACACAAAATGCGCAAGCGCGAGCGTGGCGCTTCCCGCCCCCATCCGCTAGCCTGATCTCCCGTGCAGCCGCGCCGACCATTCACTCCCCCGCCTTCGCGATGAAACTCCGCCCCATCGATCCCGCGCGGGCCCGCACCCGCAAACTCTCTACTCTCTCGCGCCTCGTCGGCCGCGACCAGCTTGCCCGTCCGCTCAAACCCGGCGCCACGATTCGCGCCTTTCTCGATTCGCTCCCCGCCGTCCTCGCCGCCAAAGATCTCCGTGATCTCGCCCGCCGCATCGCCGACGCCCGCCGCCGCGATCGCCCCTTTCTCCTCATGATGGGCGCGCACCCGCTCAAGGTCGGCCTCGGCCCCATCATCTGCGATCTCATCCGCGACGGCATCCTGACCGCCATCGCCACCAACGGCGCTGCGATCATCCACGACTTCGAGCTCGCCTTCGCCGGACGCACGTCCGAGGACGTCGGCGCCGGCCTCGCCGAGGGCGGCTTCGGGATGGCCGAGGAGACCGGCGCCTTTCTCAACGCCGCCGCCAAAATCGCCGCCCGCGAGAATATCGGGCTCGGTCACGCTGTCGGCCGCGAAATCCTCGCCGCCCGCCTGAAGTTCCGCGACGCCAGCATCTTCGCTACCGCCTTCGCCGCCGGCGTGCCTGCCACCGTTCACGTCACCCTCGGCGCCGACATCATTCATATGCATCCTGCCGCCGACGGCGCGGCGATCGGCGCCGCCACCATGGCCGATTTCCATCGGCTGACCGCGGTTGTCGGCGAGCTCACGCGCGGCGTCGTCGTCAACCTCGGCTCTGCCGTGGTGATGCCCGAGGTGTTCCTGAAAGCGCTCAACCTCGCGCGTAATCTCGGCCGCAAAGTCACCAGCTTCACCGCTGCCGATATGGACTTTATCCGCAACTATCGCCCGCGGATGAACGTAATCGATCGGCCAACCGCCGGGTCCGGCGGACGCGGCATCGTTCTGACCGGCCATCACGAGCTGATGTTCCCCCTGCTCACCGCCGCCATCCGCGAGGAACTCGCCCGCCGCCCGCGACGCGATGAGCGTCCCCGCCGCAAGTGACCTCGACTGCCAAAACCATCGCGCTCCTCACCGACTTCGGTTACCGCGACCACTATGTGGGCGTGATGAAGGGGGTGATCGCCGCGATTGCTCCGGCCGCGACCGTGATCGACGTCACCCACGGGATCCCGCCGCAGGATATCGCCGCGGGCGCACTCCTGCTTCGCCATAGCCGTCCTTTCTTTCCGCCGCGCACGACGTTCGTCGCGGTGGTCGATCCGGGCGTCGGCACCGCCCGGCTTCCGCTCGCCATCGAGACGCGTACGGGTGCGCGCTTCGTCGGTCCCGATAATGGTCTCCTCTGGCCTGCCGCCGAAGCCGCCGGCATCAAGCGCATCGTCGAATTGCGCTCGCCGCGCTACCGCCTGCCTCACGTCAGCGCGACTTTCCATGGCCGCGATATCTTCGCCCCCGCCGCCGCCTGGCTCGCCCGCGGCGTGGCGCTCGCGAGGTTGGGGCCGCACGTCAAAAACATCGCTCGACTCGACCTCGAGGCGGGAATCAAAGAGCGCGCGCAACTTCTCGCCGGAACCGTCATATATGTTGATAGCTTCGGAAATCTTGTGACCAACTTGGACCGCGCACGAGTCGACCGATTTGTTGCCCGCTTTCGCCAGTCCAGGCTTTCAGTTAGGATTAGGCACCGCGCACCGATCGAGATGCGCTCTGCGTACGGCGACGCGCTAATCGGCGCTCCGCTGGCAACCTTCGGCAGCTTCGACCTGCTCGAGATTGCGGTTCGTGACGGCAGCGCGGCCGATTATTTTGCGGCGGGCGCTGGAACGCTCGTCACTTTGCGCGCCGAACGTTGATACCCAATGGATGACTCCACCGCACACAAGGATGCTTCACCAGTCCTGACCGAGATTCCGCGTTTCGAGGCACCTCCTGAGGCCACTTCTGTGGCCGGCCGCCCGATAGCGCCGCCGTTCCAGATTCCGCGTCTCAATGCCGCGCTCTTTTTGCTCACACTGCTCACCACCACGGTGGCCGGGGCGGACATGGCCGGCGCCTTCGTTTCGTTCGCCCATCCGATCGCGAGCATCGCCAACCTTCCCGCGGGTCTTTCGTTCTCGATCCCGCTGATGCTGATTCTGTTCGCGCACGAGATGGGTCATTATCTTACCTCGCGCCGCTACGGGGTCGATTCCTCGCTGCCGTACTTTATCCCGGCCCCGTTTCCATCGGTTTTCTTTATCGGCACCTTCGGCGCCTTCATCCGGATGAGGTCCCTGCCGCGCACCCGCCGTTCGATGTTCGATATCGGTGCGGCCGGGCCGTGGGCCGGATTCGTCGTCGCCCTGCTCGCCATCCTGATTGGACTGAAAAGATCGGTGGTAACGCCGCTCGATACTTCCCAGGGCGGCCTGCAATTGGGCAACTCGTTCATCTTCTGGGGCATTTCGCGCCTGGTCCTGGGCGTCGATCCCGACGCCGTCAACGTCAACCTCGATGCGATGGCGTTCGCCGGATGGATCGGCCTGTTCGTCACCACGCTCAATCTGCTGCCCGTCGGCCAGCTCGATGGCGGTCATGTGGTCTATTCGCTCTTCGGCGGCCGTTGGCATCATCGCATCTCGCGCCTGTTCACGCTCGGATGCTTGCTGATGGTGCTGGTGCCGGTCGCTTCGAACTACCTGTTCCATACCGACCTGACCTTCTGGGGCGGATGGCTCCTGTGGTTCGCAATCGTGATCTTCCTCGGCCTCGGCCATCCCTCTACGCTCGATCCCGAGACCCCCCTGGCGGGCAACCGGAAATGGGCCGCCTGGGCCACCGTCGCGCTCTTCATCGGCACCTTCAGCCCCGTTCCGGCCTGGTTCGCGCCGCCCAGCGGTCAGCCACCCGCGGACGAGGGTCACCAGATCAGCGTGATGCATCACGAGCCGGCGTCCCACGTTTATCGCCTGAACGGATTCACGATTCGCCTCTGAGCGCTATGGCACGCCCGACTTGGGACGAGTACTTCATGACCATCACGCGCGAGGTCGCCGAGCGCTCGACCTGCCGGCGCGCCAAGGTCGGCGCCGTCATCGTGCGCGACCGCAGCATGCTCGCCACCGGTTACAACGGTGCGCCCGCCGGGCTCCCGCACTGCCTCGATGTCGGCTGCCTCGTCTATGAGTCGCGCACGCCCGACGGCGACCTCGAGCAGAACTGCTACCGCACCATTCATGCCGAGATGAACGCGATTGCGCAGGCCGCCAAAAATGGCAACGCAATCCGCGACGCCGATATCTACGTCACTCACACGCCCTGCATCCACTGCCTCAAGGTCCTGATCAACACCGGGATGCGCACCGTTCACTACGAGAAAGAATACAAGCTGCATACCGTGGCGGACCTTCTTAAGTACGCCCCGATCAAGCTGGTGCAGGTCAAAATGGTGCGCCAAAATGAGGGTACCGATGGCGCCTGACGAACCCGCGGACGCGCCTCGCCCCTGCGGCATCTGCGCCATCATCGAGCGCATACGCTCCGGCGCTTTCGCCGACTTTGTCGCCGAACTGCCGCGCAGTTGGGTGATCCTCGGCGACGCGCAGTTCTACCGCGGCTATTGCATCTTGCTCGCCAAGCGCCACATCAGCGAGCCCTTCCTGATGCCGCGCGGCGAGGCTCACGAGCTTTTCGACGAGCTGCTCGCTGTCGGCAGGGCGCTGGCCGCTGTCGTCCATCCGCTCAAACTGAACTATGAATGCCTCGGCAACCAGGAGCCGCATGTTCATTGGCACGTCTTCCCGCGCTACGCCGAGGACCCGCAGCGCCTGGCCCCGGTCTGGGTGCGGCCCGAATCCGAACGTAAAGTGATACTTGAAGATTACGAGCGGCGCACGCTCCTCGCCGCGATTCGTACCGAGATCCTACGCACAATTCCCGCTCAACGCGCAGGGTGAAATATTTCACTCCCCCCTCCCGCCCGCTCCTCGTCGTGGCTCTTTTCGCGCTCGCTATGGCCGCCGCCGGGTGCAGCCATCCGCTGCCCGAAGCAGGCTCCGCCGCCGAGCGGCTCTACTTGGAACGCTGCGGGAGTTGCCATCGTCCCTACCAGCCGCGCTCGCTGACCGCCGCGATGTGGCAGGCGCAGCTCGTGGCGATGCGGCAGAAGATCGCGGCGGCGGGGCAGCCTCCGCTCACGCCCGCACAAGATCACGAAATCCTCGAATACCTCCAGCGCAACGCCGGCGTGCAGTGATCTGCCGCAACCGGATCACCGCTCCATTGTGCTAGGAAAGAGTCACCGTTGGGACGGTTGAACTAAGCAGGGCAGGGAGCGAACCGATGAAACTCGTCACGTTTACGCATTCGGGAGCGACGCGAAT
>JASHZA010000120.1 GCA_030042765.1 Candidatus Binataceae bacterium
GGAGGCGCTCATAGTGAAGCACAATCCGAGTTGGAGGCTCGGCGGCGGTATCGGAATTCATCCCAAATACACGCGAGATGTTGCGCTCGGTGGCTTCGATCGGATCGAGACGTTCTCGTTTGACGTGTTCGCGCCATACAGCCACGAGGGGTGGCGCGGGCGGATTCGGGCGAGTGCGGGAGTCGGGGGAACGCTTAAGCCCGAGCAGGTAGCTGCGTTCGATAGCGAGCTGGCTGCGATCCTGAAGGAGCGTTTTTCGGAGGAGCCGATAGGCGTGCATCATCGGACGTTCGCGCTGGTAGCCTGCGTTCCAAGTTGAACACGACCGCCAGGCAGAGGCCCTTCAGCAAGCTGGGAATGGCCTTTCGGCGCCGCACTGACTAGGATAATGTCTGGCGCGGCCAAAAAGCCGCTCGCGCACGCCGCCGCACAGGAGAAGCCTATGAAATTCACCTGGTTCCATCTGATGCCCTACCGGTATCTGCCGGAAGATTTCAAGGACAAGTATCGCAGCGTGTGGGTCGATATCCCGCGGGACCTTTACGATCCGAAAGTCGGCCATCGCCTCTACAACGACTACCTCGATCAGCTCGAGTTTGCGGATCGCGTGGGCTTCGACGGACTGGGGGTTAACGAGCATCACCAGAACGCCTACGGGCTGATGCCGTCCCCGAACATCATGGCGGCGGCGCTTTCACGCCGAACACGGCATGCGAATCTGCTGGTGCTCGGAAATTCGATCGCTCTGTATAATCCGCCGGTTCGGGTGGCCGAGGAGTTCGCGATGCTCGACGTGATAAGCGGCGGGCGGTTGGTCGCGGGTTTCCCGGTCGGGACCTCGATGGACACGAATTTCTGTTATGGCGAAGTGCCGGCAACGTTGCGAGAAAAGTACTACGAGGCTCATGACTTGATCGTCAAGGCATGGACCGAAAAGAACGTCTTTTCCTTCAACGGCAAGTTCACCAAGCTGCGTTACGTCAACCTGTGGCCCAAGCCGCTTCAGCAGCCCCGTCCGCCGATCTGGATCCCCGGCGGCGGCTCGGTCGAGACCTACGACTTCTGCGCGGATCATGACTACCAGTACAGCTTCCTGTCCTACTTCGGATATATCGCGGGCAAAAAGGTCGCCGACGGCTATTGGAACGTGTTGGCCAAGAAGGGCAAGCCGCTCAATCCCTACAGCCTGGGCTTCGCGCAGGTAGTTGCGGTCTCCGAGACGGACGAGCAGGCCGAGCGCGATTACGCGCCCCACATGGACTATTTCTACAATCGTTGCCTGCACGTCTATAACGGCTTCGCCGACGCTCCCGGCTACCGGACGCTCAAGACCATCAAGTCGGGGTTGCTGGGACAGGTGGGACGGCAGGCGGCGCTGCGGCGCGAAGGCCTGACCTGGAAGGACTTCCTCAACGAGGGTTACGTGATCGCCGGTTCACCCAAGACCGTGCGTGAACGCTTGCGCGAGGCGATGAAGAGCCTCAATTGCGGCCATCTGATGATGCTGATGCAGATCGGGTCGATGCCGCCGGAACTGGTGCGCAAGAGCACCGAGCTATTCGCGCGCGAGGTCATGCCCCACGTGCGCGATCTGTGGAGCGATTGGGAAGACAAATGGTCGCCGCGGCCGCTGCCCGAGAGCGAACGCGCGATGCCGGCGCCGATCGACCTTGGCAGACGCGAGGTCAACGGCAAGAGTGCTCCCGGCGCAACCGTTCGTGCCGAAAGCAGGAGCACCGCAAAATGAAGACGATGCAAAAAATCGGTGGCGGGCGCTTCGAAGTCGAGATGCAAGTGTGCGGCAGCGGCGATCCCCTGCTTTACCTCCATGGCGCGGGCGGACTCGTCGGCGTCGATCCGTTTCTCGAGGAACTTGGCAAGGACTTCAAGGTTATCGCGCCGCATCTGCCCGGATATGGCGATTCGACCGGCGGCGAGTTGATCGAAGACGTGGTGGATGCGAGCTTGTTCTACCATCAGTTGATGGACGATCTGGGTATCGCAAGCGCGTACGTCGTCGGCCATTCGATGGGCGGGATGCTCGCGGCGGAACTGGCCGCGGTCGACGTTCATCGCGTCAAAAAGCTGGTGCTGGTTTGTCCCGCGGGTTTCTGGCGCGACGAGACTCCGATTCCGGATTTTTTCGCGATGGATCTCAGCGACCTCGCCGCGAACTTGTTCCACGATCCCAAATCGCCGTTGGCGCAAATGTTCACCGCGATTCCGGAAGATGCCGAGCGGCTGGCGGAGATGTACGTCGAGCGGACCAAGCGATTGACGCAGGCGAGCAAGTTCTTGTGGCCGATTCCCGATCGAGGGCTCAACAAGCGGGCTTGGCGCATCGCAGCGCCGACACTGCTTTTATGGGGCGCGTCCGATCGGCTTATACCACCGGTCTATGCGCAGGAGTTTACGAGCCGCATCAAGCAGGCGCAAACGCAGACCATAAAGGAAGCCGGGCATATGGTGATGTATGAGCAGCCCGAGGCCTTTGTTAAGGCGGTGCGCGGCTTTCTTAAAGCTTGAGCGCCCGGACTTCGACAAAATGACGGCCGCGGCTCTTGCTTAGCCGTATCGTTTCAACGGCTTCTGAGAGTTATTGCGGCAGCAGTCGGCGGAATCCGGTACCCCGGTGGATACATACGGTAGCACATGAAATAGACCACCACGCCCGTGATCGAGACATAGATCCATAGGGGCCAGGTCCAGCGAGCGATTCGCCGATGTTTGTGGAAGTTGCCGCGCAGGGCGCGCCACAGTGTGATCAAGACCAGGGGCACGATGACGGTAGCCAGCGTGACGTGAGTGATGAGGATCGTAAAGTAGATCGGCCGTACATATCCGTGACCCTGAAAACGGACGTCCCCGATCCGGTAATGGTAGGCGATATAGGACACCAGAAATGCGATCGACACGGCGAACGCACTCAGCATGAACGCGCGATGCGCCCGGATCCATCGGCGCCGGATGCAATAGAAGCCGGCCGCCAGCAGCAGGGCCGCGACGCTGTTCAGGATCGCGTTTAGCGGAGCAAGTTCGTAATAAGGGAACATTTTATCGAAGACTACGCGGGTCCTTTGGAGGAAGCGAATTCAGGCGCCTTCAATCACACTGCGGCTATGGGAATACCTCAATCCGCTCCCGAGCGCAGGTCCAGGATTGAAAAAGCAGGCGCGGTTTGGTTAGCTGGAATTCTAAGGAAAATCCCGGGCCGCAAGCGGCAAACGCGGCGGACCCTGCCAGTGGAGGGAAGGAATGGCAAAGACGATCATTTCCGCGGACTCGCATATTACTGAGCCGCCAGGCTGCTACATCGACCACATCGAACCGAAGTATCGGGACATCGCGCCCAAGATCGTTCGTGACGAAGCCAAGGGCGACGTGTTTGTGATTCACGGCATGAAGAAGCCGCTCGGAATCGCACTTGCGGCGGCTGCGGGCAAGAGCCCCGAAGATCTCAAGATGTACGGGGCGAATTTCGAGAGCCTGCATCGCGGCGGATGGGACCCCGAGGCACGCCTTGCCGACCAGGACCGGGACGGCGTGTCCGCCGAGGTCATCTATCCCACGGTGGGCATGCTGCTCTGCAACCATCAGGACTTTGACTACAAGAAAGCATGTTTCGACGCCTACAATCGGTGGATCACCGAGTATTGTTCACCCCATCCGGAGCGTCTGATCGGGCTCGGGCAGACTGCGATGCGCTCGGTCGAAGAGGGTATTGAAGATCTGCGCAAGATGAAGGAGATGGGTCTGCGGGGTGTGATGATGCCGGGCAATCCGCAGGTCGCCGACTATGACGATCCATGCTACGCGCCGTTTTTCGACGCGGCTGTCGACATGGATATGCCGCTGAGCTTTCATATTCTGACCAGCCGCAGCGACGCGATCGGTGGTGGCCGTGGCCCCAACATCAACGGATTTTTGTCGATCATCCGCGGCAACCAGGACATCATCGGCACGTTCATTTATGGCGGCGTTTTCGATCGCCATCCCAAGCTCAAGATAGTCTGCGTCGAAGCCGACGCCGGCTGGGTGCCGCACTACATGTACCGGATGGATCACGCGTACAAGCGGCATCGGACTTGGATGAAGTGCCGCGAACTGCAAAAGATGCCGAGCGACTATTTCCGCGATCACGTTTACCTGACTTTCCAGGACGACTGGGTCGCCTTCAGGATGAAGGACATGTGCAACTATCGCCGCCTGATGTGGGCGAACGACTTCCCGCACAGCGACTCGACCTGGCCGTGGTCGCAGGAAATCCTGGCCGAGCATACCAAGGGCCTGACGGCACAGGAGAAGGACGCGATACTGCACGACAACGTCGCGGACCTTTACCACCTGAGCGTCTAAGGCTGCGACGCCTTTAAAGCTACACGCGAAGCGCCGCCGGTCCGATTCCGGCGGCGCTTTTGTTTTGCTGCGTTTCGAGGTGTACTGGAGACTTGCGCGTTCTTGTAAACGCCGGAGAGGTGATCGACAATCTGAGCTTCATCGTGTGAGCACGGAACCCCGGCGTGATAAGCTCGGGCCCGGAGGAGGAATCCGCACATGGCGAGTGTGACGCAGTTGGGCTACCTGGGTTTGAACGTAAGCAATCTCCCCGAGTGGGAGCGTTTCGCAACTGAAGTGCTGGGTCTTCAGGTAGCAGGTAAGACGCCGAACGGTTCGCTGTGCCTGCGGATGGACGAGAATCACCACCGCTTCATTCTCGAGCAGGGAGATGCCGACGACCTTGCATTTATCGGCTGGGAAGTCGCGGACCAAAATGCGCTGCGCGAACTCGCCGCACAACTGCGCGACTCCGGCATTGCAGTGGCGGAGGGTTCCGCGGAAGATGCCAGCGCGCGCGGCGTGCTCGAACTTATCCGATTCAAGGACCCGAACGACATCCCGAGTGAGGCCTACTGCGGCCCGACCATGAATTATGAGAGCCCGTTCAAGTCGCCGCGCCCGATCGCTGGCTTCGAAACCGGAACGATGGGCATGGGTCACATCGTGTTGCGGGTTGATGATTCGGCCGCGAGCCTGCACTTCTATCGTGACGTGCTCGGGATGCGCGTCAGCGACTTCATCGACCTCCGGATGCGGCGTGGGCAGGCAGTGCCGCCGCTGACGCTGACGTTCATGCATTGCAATCCGCGCCACCACACGGTGGCCTTTGGTCAGATCCCGGTGCGTAAGCGGCTGCTGCACTTCATGCTACAGGTGAAATCGATCGACGATGTGGGTTCGACGCTCTACCTGGCGCAAGACCGCGGCATCGAAATCTCGGGCTCGCTCGGGCGCCATACCAACGACCACATGGTGTCGTTCTACATGCGATCGCCATCGGGCTTTGAGATTGAGTACGGTTATGGCGCCCGCACGGTCGACGACTCAACGTGGAAAGTGCAGCGGCACGATGCCGGCAGCGTCTGGGGACATCGAGGACTCGGCGCGCCCCCGCAAAAACCGGCCACGGCCTGACAGAATTGCCCTCATGCGCGCTGGTTATACAGGTTCATCGCGCGCTCAAGACCCTGGCGGATCACTGCCATTACTGCGTCAGCTGCGCGGTCGAATATGGCCTCCATAGCGGTAATCTCTTCGTCGGTCAGGGGCTTCAGGAGATAATTGATGTCGTCACCGGCGCCTTCGCGGTGACCGATGCCGACGCGGACGCGGACGAACTCGGGCGTGTCGAGCGATTCGATAATCGAGCGGACGTCGCGGTTTCCAGCGTCGCTGCCGCCGCGTTTGATGCGGAGTTGGCCTATCCGGAGGTCCATTTCGTCGTGGACCACGATCAACCGTTCGCTCGGGATTTTAAAGTAGCCGAGCATCGCAACGACGCACTCGCCACTGCGATTGTAGAACGTCTGCGGCATCAGCAGGATTGCCGAGACGGAATCGAGGTGAATTTCCGCGTAAATGCCGTTGAATTTGCGGCGTGAAAGTTCGGCGCCGCTTTTGGAAGCGAGGCGGCGGGCGACCATGAACCCCGCGTTGTGGCGCGAGCGACGGTACTGTTCGCCGGGGTTGCCCAGTCCTGCGACCAGCCAGCGCTGCTCCTCGGGGCCGCGCGAGATATCGCCGCTATCCCGCGCGCGGACGGGACGGAATCTTTCGAAGAGTCTGGCGAATCGGCTCATTGTTTCAGCGCGCGCGAAGATCCGGGCCGGTTGGCGGGCTCGCGCGCGGCAACGATGGGTTTGACCAATGGTTCCAGGGCCTTGAACAATGCCGCCATCTCGGCTGGCCGGCCGATCGAGATCCTGAGTGCGTCGGCGAAAACAGAGCGCGGGAAGTGGCGCACCAGTATGCCGCGCCGGCGCAGCGCATTCGCGATTGCGTCCATCGGGTGACCGGCAATCCGCGCGAGCACGAAGTTGGCCTGAGACGGAGGCACCTCGAAACCCATCTGCCGGAGCCTTTT
The DNA here is from genome assembly GCA_030042765.1 of Candidatus Binataceae bacterium. Taxonomy (GTDB): domain Bacteria; phylum Desulfobacterota; class Binatia; order Binatales; family Binataceae; genus JASHZA01. The sequence continues at coordinate 6,422 of JASHZA010000120.1, forward strand.
CTCGGTCGCGGCGCGGGTCCGCTTTACCAGCTCGACGTTGCGGCGCATCCACGCGGCATCGGCGAGCGCGGCCGCTCCGGCAGTCACCGCAAGCCGGCTCAAATTGTATGAATCCTTGACCTTGAGCAATCCCTCGATCACGGGCGGTTGCGCGAAGCAGAATCCCAGACGCATTCCGGCCAGCGAAAACGATTTCGACAGGGTGCGCAAAACGGCCACATTGCCGTGACGTTTAGCCAGGTGCAGTGCATTCGTCTCGGCAAAATCGACGTACGCTTCATCGATCACCAGCAGATTGGGCGCGATCGCCTGAGCCAGCGAGTCGAGCCCGTCCGGCTCGGCGATGGTGCCACAGGGAGAATTCGGATTGCAGACGATCGTGAGCCGCGCATGCTGGTTGGCCAGTTCGCTCAATGGGGGAGCGAAAGCGGGACCGAGGGGAATCGCGGCGACGCGAGCTTCCTGAATCGCCGCCAGGGTGTCGTACAACGAGTAAGTTGGAAGCGCGTAGGCGACCTTGTCGCCCGGTCCCAGAGCCGCCCGAAACAGCATCGCAAGCAGTTCGTCGGAACCATTGCCTGCGATGATCATCTCGCGTGAGATTCCATAGAGCCGCGCAGCCGCGCCGACGAACTCGTCCGCGCGCGGCGGCGGATAAAGCCGCAAGGATGACCCCGCCGACTTGACCACGGCCCGCCGCACCATCGGCGACGGAGGGTAGGGGTTCTCGTTCGTATTGAGTTTGATTACGCGCTTACCGAGCCGCGGTTGCTCGCCCGGCGTATAGGGCGTCATCCTTTCGATGGCTTCGCGAAACATTGCCGTCATGAGGGTACGGTGCGGCGGCGTCCCGCCGATGTGGGACGCGGGCGCGGCGACGCGGTCGATTCGATGAGCCAATCGATATATGGCTTCGAACCCTGCGCGATCGCCACCGCGATGATCTCGGGTACTTCGTAACTGTGCATTTCTCTGACTCTGCGTTCCAGACCGGCGTAGAGGCGCGCACGAGTCTTTATCACGAGCAAATACTCGCGTTCGTCCTCGATCGCTCCGCGCCATCGGTAGACCGAGCGCACCGGCCCGACAATATTCACGCAGGCGGCGAGCCGCTCTGCCACCAGCGATCGCGCAATATTCGCGGCTTCATCTTCGCTGCCAGCCATCACGAAAACGATTCTGAGATTGTTCGCCGCCGGCGCCATCGGCGCTACTTTAGCCGCCGATTCACAACAGTCCAAGCCGCGACAGCACGCGTCTTGTCGCGGGACAGGGGTCGGGCGCCTTTGTGCCGGGGCGCCGCAGATCGGCGCAAAGCAACAACAGATCGCTCCAGCGGTCGACGTCGTACCACGATGGCGCCAGCGCATAGCAGAAGCGTTGCCGGTCGAGCCGCGCGATCGTATCTGCCAGAACTGTTGCGCCGCCCCAGCGCACTCCACGGAATATATCGGGTATGGCGCCGCGCATGCCGAGCAGATAGTAGCCACCGTCGAGGCTGGGTCCCAGAACCACCGGCGCGCTCCTGAGCAGGGCCACGCTGCGGCGCAAAAGCGCGAAAGGCAGGGAGGGAGTGTCGGTGCCGATCAGGATCGCGCCGCGACCGGCGAAGGGTTCGATCACGCGGCGCATCCGCGCGCCCAGCGCGCCCTCGCCCTGTTCGAGCAGCGCTGCCCGATTGCGCCGCGCGAGCGCGCGAAAATAGCGGCTGTTCGCGGCCCCGCCCGCTGCGTCGCCCGCGAGCGCAAGCGGCATGCCCAGAGCGCGCGCCTTGTTCAGGGCGTCGCGTATGAACGCATCGGCGAGAGCGGCGGTATTAGCCGCTCCGAGCTTCGCGATAAGCCGCGTCTTGGCGGCGCCCGGGAGTGGTTCGCGCGCGAAGACTATAATTGTCGGCGAAGGGGTTCTTCGCACGCGTCGTGAGATTTCGGCGACCGCACGGGAATTCACGGAGGATGCCGGGTCAGGGATGGACGGTGTTGGGCTTGATAATATTGATGGGCAAACTCAGGGTCTGGATGACGAAATTCGCGACTGACGTGATTGGCTTGGGAGTAACGGTCGGGTTGCTGACGGGTCCGCGCACCTGGAAGTAGGCTGCCAGCAGTCCACTGCTGCCGTTGGAGAGATTTTCGCCCATAACGGGAATCTTGCTGACAATCCAGTTGACGGTGGTAAACGGAACGAGCCCGATCCTCATGTTCAACGTGCCGTCGCCGAGTTTCAGGTCGCCGCGCGCAGAGGCTGTCATCAAGGGTCCTTCGAGTTTCAGATTGTCGGTATGGAAGTTTCCGTCCTTGCCCTTGAAGTCGCCCGTAAGCGATTTGAACGGAACACCGGCGACCATCGGGTTCGGCAAATGCGCCGTCAGCCAGCTCTTGAGATCAATCAAGCTTAGAATCCGCGTTAGCAGCACGAAGCGGTTGAGGGTGCCGTCGCGAACCTCGATGGTGGCGGCGCCCGACAGCGTGTCGAAAAAATCGACGTCGGAATTAGCCCGCAAATCGGCTCTGGCGTAAAGTTCGCCGGCCAGCGGAGGCTTGCCCGGTTCGATCAATTCCGTAAGCTGATGCGCATTCATGCCGGCGATTGCGCTCTTTATTTGAATCCAGTTATCGCGAGCGCGGCCCGCGATGTTCAGATCGACGCGGCCGCCATACGCCCTGGCGGTAAAGCTGGAAACATTCCACTCGTTGCTGTCATGGCTGAAATCGCTCGCGACATTGCTCATTACGAGTTTGTCGAAATTTGCCGCGCGCGCCGTGATATGGCCCGTCACCGGAATCGGGAAGAAGTTCGGTGGCGTCGCCTGAGACCACGGCAGCCGGATGAAGCGCATGACCTCGAAATCGAGCTTGCCGGCGGCGGCATCGATGCGCAGGGCCGGCCGGCTCAGGTCCGGGACGGTGAATGTGATCTGCAACGGTTCACCCTCGATTTGGCTAGACGGGATGGATACTTCCATCCCTTTTCCGTCCAGCGCCAAAGTTGCCGACTGCGTCACGATCGGCGCGCGCAGGAATCCGAGTTGGACTTCGCCCGGAGCCAAAGTGAGTTTGCCGGTAACGACCGGTTTCTCTCCATCGTGAGCGCCGGCGTTGATTAGAATCTGACCGCCGATCGGGCCCTTGGCCGACAATTGATCGGGGTCGAACAAAAGCGGCAGCCAGTGGTCGGCTGGGATCGAGTGCAACTCGACCGAAAATTGACGCGGCGTCGGGAAGTGCGGCTGCGTATCCAGACTGCCGTTCAAAACGAAGTTGCCGCCCTGAGGTCCTATGAAGGTCGCTACCACCCTGTCGATCTGAAGCGCCTCTGGCTGCAACGTTGCCGTACCGCTTTCGATAGCGATCGCGCTGGGCGCGCCTTTGACGCTGGCTTGAACTCCTCGCAGGTTCAGGCGGACGAGGTAACGTTGAGGGACGCGCCATACGAGGCCTGCGAGTTCACCCGCCGCGCTCACATCGATCGGCACGTCGCCGCTGATGTCTTTGATTCTCTCAAGCGGGTCCGGCACTCGCTTCCGGAACGCCGGCGCGAACAACGGATATAGCTCGTCGAGATCCAGTTCGCCTTTGAGCCTGGTGGTATACTGTATACGCTTGGGTGCGTCTCTCAATTGGGCGCGAATGGTCGCGTCGGTTACGAGCGTCTTGCCAATCTCGGCCGAACCCTGCGTTACTTCCAGTGTTGCGCTTGAGTAACTGAGAGCAGCCTCAGCACGATCGATCGAGGGAAGTTTCAATTCGGGGGGCGGAGTGAACCTGGCAGCGTTCAGCGTCGCCTCCACTTTGAGGTTGTCGCGGACCGTCGCGGCGTTCCAATCCCGCAACGGCTGGCTGGTATCGAGAATCGCCTGGGTGAGCGTCAATTCGCCGGCATCGAACCGGTTCACGAGGGAAATCGTCTCTGGCGACACTCCCCGCACCGTACGAAGCCATGCGTCCGCTTGTGGAATCGAGAGCCTGAAGTCAGAAACGCTCAACGCGAGCGTGCGCGCCGTGTCGTACGGATGCGCAACGGTCGCCGCAGCCTCGAGGAGCCGTTTTCCCCCGTGCTGGATGGAGAAACCACTCAAATAGGCCTGCTCAGGCGCTGCGCGATAGTCCGTGTGCAGCGAGTAATCGCCCAGCGAAATCGGGTCCGCAAAGGCCTTGCCCAGTAGC
>JASHZA010000121.1 GCA_030042765.1 Candidatus Binataceae bacterium
GTGAAGCGGGCCAGCTGTCGCCACCGGTCGCGACCGGAATCGCGGTCTGAACCGCCGCCGCGACGGCAGAGATTGGAGAGACGGCAAAGGGTCCTACCGTCACATCGGTAATCGGCGAAACCAGAATCGGCGTGTCGGTTATACGTGGGTTCGCAACCCCATCGGGCGCAGTAGTCAAGGGGCTGGCCGTGCGCGCACTATCGGCGCCGGCTCCTATTGCCGGCCCGGGTACGCTTGCGCCAGGAATTGCAGCAAGAAGATTGCTCGCAATCCGATCAAACGTTGCGTTATCGATCTGGCCCGGAATCGCTATTGTCCCGCTTCCGGGGCCCGCGATATCACTCTTCATAGTCATGATAATTGCCGACTTCGACGTTCTCGAGAATGCCAAGTGCATCCTCGGTCAGAACCGCTGCAGAAAAATAGAGAGTGACCAGATAGGAGGCCGTCGAATAGCTGTCGATCCCCATGAAACGCACCGACAGTCCCGGCATCTGCTCGCCCGGTAACCCGATTTGATGCAAGCCGACAACGCCCTGCCGCTGTTCGCCGACTCTCATCAAGAGAATACTGGTCAGACCCGCCGATCCGTCCACGTCGCGATTTGTGACGTGAGGAACGCGCGATCCAACGGCACGATTTACCGGCAATTTATCGGACGGCACCAGCGGCACTCCACGCCAGGTGATGAACGGCGATCCGAACATTTGGATAGTCGGCGGTGGAACCCCGCGGCGCGTGCATTCGCGTCCGAATGCAGCGATCGCCCGCGGATGCGCGAGAAAGAATGCCGGCTCTTTCCATACATGGGCTAGCAGATCATCGAAATCGTCAGGTGTCGGTGGTCCCGATCTGGTCCGAATTCGCATCGATGGCGTGGCAGCATACAGCAGGCCGTGCTCCGGATCATTGAGGATCTCCGACTCTTCACGTTCCTTCATTCCTTGAATGGTCAGGCGCAGTTGCTCACGCAACTGATCATAGACGTTGTTGTACAAATCTGTGATCCGCGTATGCAGCCGGATGACGGTTTGGATAGTACGCAACTGAACCTGGCGCGGGGTCTCATCGTAGTCGACAAAGGTCCGCTGTAATTCCGGTTCCTCGCCTTCGCCGTAAGAAGCGATCTCGATTCCGGCTTCTCCATACTCATTGTGTCTCGGACCAGCGGCTTCACGCGCACGGACAAGCTCTTCAAAATGCCCCTGCAGCTCCGGTGACGAATCCAGCAAGGCTCGAAATCGCGAGCGCTCCAGCGTGAGGAATATGCTTGGAATCAAGGTCTGCGCAGTGGTGGTATGGCGCCAATCGCTCAGCAGCGCCGTCTCGCCAAAGAAGTCCCCATCACCATAAAGCGCCAGGCGAAGCTTCTCACCATGTGCGTCAGTGGTCGCGATTTCGACTTTGCCCCTCACGATAATGAAGAACTTTTCTCCCGCATCGCCTTCCTTATACAAGTCTTCATTAGCGCCGCGCCGCTCTTCGACCAGCAATCCCACAATCGCTCCAAGCAGTGTCTCGTCTGCCGTCCGCAACAATGACAACGCCCGCAGTGACGTGGCCTCCACTCTCGCATTGTCACCTTCAAAACGTGTGGCAATTCGGTCGCTCTGCCGTAGCACAATCCGCCGTCGGTTTATCTGGTAAATGCCCCCGGGCACATTTACCCACGGCAGCAGATGGAGGAGCCAGCGCGGGGACTCCGCCAGCATCTGCGGGACGGTCAGAGTGGGATGAGACAGCGTCCGGGCGGCGCGGACGCTCAAAGTGTGCGGGGCTAGTGGACGTTCGGGTTCTGCCATCGTTAATCCTCTCTGGGTTCGGCGGACACTCGTTAGAACTTAGAAGAGTGGTAATGATTAATATGCGATTCGCGGTTTTCGTGATTTTTCTCGCCGCTCTCCGATTCTCACTCCCTATCGAAAGCTTCGGTCCGCGCCAGCGCCTGGGTAACATTGGTTCCTGGCGGAACATCACGCGTTATCCAAACATTGCCACCGATAGTCGAACCGCGTCCGATAGTTATGCGCCCCAGTATGGTGGCGCCCGCATAGATCACTACGTCGTCTTCCACAATCGGATGGCGGGCAATGCCTTTGACCAGGGCTCCGTCTTCGTCGGCCGGAAAGCTTTTGGCACCCAATGTCACCGCTTGATAAAGTCGCACGCGATTTCTGATGACTGTGGTCTCGCCGATCACGACACCGGTTCCGTGATCGATGAAAAAGCTCTCTCCGATCTCCGCGCCCGGATGGATATCGATCCCGGTCGCTGAATGCGCAAGCTCAGCAATGATACGAGCGAGCAGCGGCGTACCGAGCCGATAGAGCTCATGCGCAAGCCGGTGGTGCGTGATGGCGCTGATGCCTGGGTAGCAGAAGCGGACTTCCTCGATGCTCCTGGCGGCCGGGTCCCCCTCGAATGCGGCATGGATGTCTTTTTCAAGCATCGCGCGTACCTTGGGAAGGCGAAAGGCGAACTCACGCGTCACTTCGAATGCTTTTACCCGATCGTCTCCACGCTGATCCGCGTCACGGGCCTCGAATTGGAGCTCGCGCTGCACCTGCACGTGGAGCTCGCGCAGCGTCGCATCGAGGGTG
>JASHZA010000008.1 GCA_030042765.1 Candidatus Binataceae bacterium
CCTTGATGCCTGGGGAAATGCCCTGGAAGTTTGGAACCTGGAAGTTGCGCGCGAACCCCGCATGGAGAGTTGTGTCGGGCCGAAGCTTGTACACAAAATTGATCGTCGGGCTGAACTGGCTATCGTTGACCAGGCCGCTAACCTCGTCCCAGCGGGAGCCAAAGTTGACGCTGAGCTTTTCGGTGAGCCGCCAGGTATCCTGTAGATATACTCCGTAAATCAGATTGATCTTGTTCAAATTGCTGGTGATTGAGACGGGCGTGGTTTCCGGTGTTCCGCCTACGATCGGGAATGCCTGAGAAGTATCGTCGGCCTCGACCCCGTATTCTCCAAAATAGAAGCCGGTGCGGAAGGTGTGCGCGTCGCCCAGACGATAGGTAACATTGCCCTGCAGGGCGTTGGCAAAATCGCTGTCAAATATTTTCGGGGAAACGCCCTGATAAATCAGATCGCTAATGGGATCGGGATTGAAGTTTTCTCGATTGTAGTGGGTGGTGTATGCGAGCTGGTAATCGGCGTTCGCTCCTATCGCTCCGTTGAGAGCGAGAACTCCGTAGTAATCTTGCTGATCCAGTGAGGAGTTGATGTTTTCCGATGGATAATTCGCCGGGTTGACGCCCGCGAACGTGTACGTCGGAAGTAGTCCGGGCCGGTTGGGAAATTGATTGCTGGCCACGGTCATGCCGGAGATCAGGCTAAGCTCCGTGGTGGGATTTATTTCGTACGTGAGGTACGCGAATCCCTGTCCCAGATCGACCTTGTCGTGGATCGGATCTGGAGCGGGAGTAGCGGAGCTGAGACCGAGATTGGAGTGCTGATAGACTCCGGTCAGGTAGTAACTGAATTTTCCCTGGCATCCTCCGAGCTCGAAACTCGGCTCGACCGTGTCGCGCTGTCCGCCATACATAGTAAAGCTGTTATGCGCGTCGTCGCATCCGTTCTTGGTGCTAATTTCGATGATCCCGGCGGTTCGATAGCCATATTCGGCCGGCAGCACTCCGTCCATGAGGCTGACGCTCTTGACGAAGTATGAGTTGAGGAGCTGGGTGAAAGTCGGATCGTTATTGATGTCGAGCGGGAGCAGGATCCCGTTCATCTGGTACTGGACTCCCGCGTGCTCGCCCCGGATGTGAATCTCCTCGTTCTGATCGAGCGCGACTCCCGGCATTTGCAGGAGCACCTGGTTGAGCGGTGTCGCCTCGCCCTGCGGAAGATTATTGATATCGCGCGCGGTGAAAGTGTACCTGCTGACGCCTGTCGCGGTGAGCTGGTTTTGAGCATGGATGCGGCTCGCGCTGACGGGCAAAGTCAAAGCCTGTTGGGCTCCAAGGATCAGGGCCAGCGGCTTTCCCGTTTTGGCAGGCAGCGCGACGATCATGTTCGCAGGCTCGAACCCGGCTCTTCGCACGACCAGATCGAAAGTGCCGCGCTGACGGGCGGGGAGCTTGAACTCTCCGCGCGAGTTCGTCGACGTGCGCGAGACCGTACGGCCATCGATCGCGCGCAACGTGAGAGCCGCGCCAGCCACGGGCCTCCCGAGCGAATCTTTCACGACACCGCTCAGTGATGTCGGTACATCGGGCGTCCCGGCCGTCAGGCCGACGCTGCACATCATCATAACGATCAGGAGCGCAACCGCCAGACGAAGCGGCGCGCCCAGTATGTTGCGCAAGCAAGGCGCAAAATCCTCCGACCGCACTTGCCACAAGTGACTGCGCATAATTCTCCCCATGCGGGCGTTCGATGAGGACAAACACCCACCCAAGCCGGCCCCTGGCGCTTGACGCAAATGTGCCGTCAGTGCCTTCAGGTGATCCCGGCGCGGCTAAGACAACCAAGTCTCGATGGTTTCTATGGCGAGGAAAGGAGGAGCGGCGGAGCTCGCGCAGAAAATCCCGTGCGCCATCCGATGGCGTGGCTTATGCGGTCACAGGACGCAACCCAGACCTCGCATAGCGCAAGTGCCAGCAGTTGCTGCGAGACATGGAGAAGCTCAGTGGATATTACGAAATGCCAATGGCCATCGGCGTGAGAATTGTCATGACCGGGATGATTGTGGAGGTGGCCGGTGTGGTGATCACCGCCATGATAGTCACTGTGCTCATGGTGGTCGTGGCCATGACGATGCCGATGCTGCTCCTGCGCATGTTCTTCGTTGGGCTCGCCAGCTTCGATATGGATGTGGGGAACGTGGTTTCGGGGGTGGCTATGCCACAATACGGAGCCGAACCGAGGGACGGGTCCCGCGTAAAGCAGGAGTAAATCCGCTCGATTGAGAGCGCGGAATGTTCCCCTCCAACGAAGGATCTTCTTCTGAGGCCGTCTCACCTTCGGCTCCGAAACGACTGTAAGAGGGGCGTCGGCGACGCTACCGATTCACCTGAATCAACGAAGTCCCGAGATGCGAACGGGACCGCTCGTGCGACTGATCCAAGCACCACGTCTGGCCGGGTCGCACCTCGTGATGGGCGGGAAAAGGCCATCGATTCGCTCCTCAATCGGACAATCCGGG
>JASHZA010000122.1 GCA_030042765.1 Candidatus Binataceae bacterium
CTCCGTGCGGCATCGCGGAGGTGCCGAAATCGTCGCCGATTACGAGCTTGACGCCGGCGGCTTGAGCCTTGGGCAGAACACGGTAGGAATGCTCGAGGCCGCGTTCCATTTCCTCGACGCCGGGGAAGGCGGCCTTGCCGGTGCGGCGCTTCTGTTCGACCATCATGTAAGGAAAGTAGAGGCTGGGTACGACGAAGGTCCCGGTCGCCGCCAGCTTCTCGATACATTCGTCGTCCATCTGATCGCAATGGTCGATGACGTCGAGTTTGGCTTCGAGGCCAGCAAGGATTCCGCGCTTTGAAATGATGTGGCCCCGGATCTTCTTGCCGCGCTCGTGCGCCGCGTCGGACGCCGCCTTCATCTCGTCGATCGTCATGGTCATCACGTCGGCGGGCCATGCAAGTCCGTGGCCGCCCGTGGGATAAAGCTTGATGATATCGACGCCCTGCTTGATCTCGTCGCGCACGGCCTTACGGAACTCGTCAGGGCCGTCGCAGATGTATCCGAGTCCTTCCATCTGGAGCTTCCACCAGCTCGGATGGAAATCGACGGAATCGCCGGTGGTGACGACGTCGCGGCCGCAAGCCACGAAGCGCGGTCCGGGGATGAGGCCCTGATTGATCGCACGTTTGAGCGTCACGTCGATATTGTGGAGGGTGCCGGCGCCGACCGCGCCGGTGAAGCCGCAACGCAAGAGCAATTCGGCGTTCTTCGCTGCGATCAGCGTGAGCATGGTCGGCGGATGCTTCATGTCGAGGTCGAGCAGGCTGCCGATATTGTCGTAGGCGACGTGATAGTGGCATTGCACCATGCCGGGCATGAGGGAACGGCCGGCAAGGTCGTAGACGATGTCGTGGGCGGTGGGCTTGGGCACACTGCCGTTGGTGCCGACGGCCGTGATGCGATCACCGTCGACCACGACGGTGGCGTTCTTTTTGGGCGGGTTGGCGCCGTCAATAAGGTTTGCGCGGCGAAAGAAAGTTCGTGGCATCAAAGTCGCCTCCATACACTATGGGCATTGCAGCTTAAGCCGGACTTAAATTTCTTATCCGGCAGGGGTGCGAGATTGTCAATGCGCCGGCGGCACGCCGGGTGGAGGGGTCTAACCGTGCGGTGGTTACGAATATAAGACGCCCCGCGGGAGCGATGCTCACTCGGTTTCGACGTTGGAGGTGGGCGGCGCCTTGAGCTGACCGCGCTCCTGGCCCTCGGCGATCCAGGCCTCGACTTCGCGCCGTTCATGCGCGAGGAAATTCGCGACGGCCTTGCGCAGCCCGTTATGCGAGAGGAAGTGCATGCTGCGGGTAAGGGCAGGATTGAAGCCGCGCAGCCATTTGTATTCGCCGCCCGCGCCTGGCTCGAAGCGCTGAATCCCGGCTCCGATACAATGCTCGATCGCGGCGTAATAACAGACATTGAAGTGCAGGTAACGGACGTCCTCGAAGCATCCCCAGTAGCGTCCGTAGAAGACGCCCGCTTTCTGTAGATTGATCGTGCCAGCGACCAATTCCTTGCCGCGGTAGGCGGCCACGAAGCAGAGGTGACGCTTGAAATTATCGCGCAGAAGATTAAAAAACTCGCGCGTCAGGTACTGGCGCCCCCAGTAAAGCTTCTCGATGGTCGAGAGGTAGATTTCGAACATCGGAGCGAACATCGCGTCGGAGATTTCCTCGCCCGCATGTACGCGGATCTCGATTCCTTGAGCGCTGAGCGCGGCGCGTTCGTGACGAACCGCGTAGCGGCGCTTGCTCTTCAATTGGCCGAGATAATCGTCGAAGGTCTGAAACCCGGCGTTCTGCCAGTGGTACTGGTAGCCGAGTCGTTCGAGAAAGCCGAGTTCCTTGAGCGCGTCGGCCTCGACTTCCGAGCAGAAATTGACATGAACCGAGGAAAGCCCGTTGTCGGAACATAGCTGGACGAGTGCGCGTGCAAGTACCTGCACCATCGCGCGGCGATCGACTCCTGGCGCGACGAGGAAGCGGCGTCCGGTATGCGGTGTGAAGGGCACGGCAGCCAGCAACTTCGGAAAGTAGCGGATCCCCGCGCGTTCGGCCGCGTCGGCCCACCCGTGATCGAAAACGAACTCGCCCTGGCTGTGGGTTTTGAGGTAGAGCGGGCAGGCGGCGACGAGCCGTCCGCGGGGAGCGGCACGCACCACCAGATGATAGGGAGCCCAACCGGTCTTACGCGCGGCACTGCCCGACTCCTCCATCGCGCAAAGCCAATTCCAATCGAGAAACGGCGAATCGTCCGCTTCGAGCAGGGCATTCCACTCGTCCCGTGGGATATCGCGAATACGCTCGACGACCGCGAGTTCGGCGCGGCCCTCATTTTCGTTTTTTGCCACTCGTGCCTTTGACTTGAGCTTAATCGCGATACGATGAGGTGCAAAGCTTCCACGGCGTTGCGCTTCGACGGTCGATGCACAATTGTGATTCTCGGGCCATATTCTGGTAGACTGTAGGAGGAGCGTTGGCCGCTTTGGCAACGTTTGCGACGATGGCGAAGGATCATGAGGGTAATCGTCTCCATGGGCGCAGCCGTGACGGCAGCGCCGGGGGTAATGACAATCGCGACGGCGGAATCGTCACCGAGCGACGTACCAAGGAACAGACCAAGACCAAAAAACCCCCGCTCTACAAGTGTATCCTGCTCAACGACGATTACACCCCGATGGAATTTGTGGTTGAGATTCTGAAACAAATTTTCTACAAGCCGCACGCCGAGGCGACTCGTATCATGCTGCACGTGCATCAGAACGGCATGGGCGTGGCGGGCGTTTATCCATACGAAATCGCCGAGACCAAGGTGCGCACGGTCGAGGAACTGGCGCGCGAGAGCCAGTATCCGCTCAAGTGCGTGCTCGAGAAGGAGTGAATTCTTGCCGTCTTCGGGCGTGATGATTAGCCGCGAACTGCAGATTACGCTGCAACTCGCGATGACCGAGGCGATCAATCGCCGTCACGAATACGTCTGCCTCGAGCATCTGCTGTACGCGATGCTGCACGACGTGACGACGAGCAACATCCTGCAACATTGCGGCGCCGACCTCGAAGCGCTGCGCAAGAAGCTGCAGCAGTTTCTCGATCGCGAGATTCCGCCGATGCCCAAAGGCGGATCGATCCAGCCGCATTATGCCAACGGCGTCCAGCGGGCGCTGCAACGGGCCGCGCTGCATGCGCAATCGGCCGGGCGTTCCGAGATCAACGGATCGCAGGTGCTGGTCGCGATGTTTCACGAGAGCGAGTCGCACGCGGTCTACCTGCTGCAGGAGCAGGGTGTGACCCGTTTCGACGTG
>JASHZA010000123.1 GCA_030042765.1 Candidatus Binataceae bacterium
GAAGCGCTCGAGCCACATCCCGATGTTGACGAAGATCGAGATGATAAACAGCCACACCGTGTTGGTGCGCACGCGCGGAATGAAAAGGAGCAGCGGGATAACGCAGTTGCACGCCAGCATCATCCAGAACAGGTAGCCCTGCGGCCCGTAGTAGCGCTGGTGGAAGGCCGCAATTTCGATCGGATCCTGCGTGTACCAGACCATGAACGACTCGGTCGCGTACGAGTAGCTGACGATGAGCGAGGTGAGCAATACCACCTTGGCGAGATTGTCCAGATGCCAGATGGTAACCAGGTCCTCGAGCTTCATCAGTTTGCGCATCGGAATGATCAGGGTCAGCACCAGTCCGCAGCCCGAAAAAATCGCTCCGGCCACGAAATAAGGAGCGAAAATCGTGCTGTGCCATCCGGGCAATTGCGTCATCGCGAAGTCCCAGGAGACCACGCTGTGCACTGACAACACCAGCGGGGTGGCGAAGCCAGCGAGCAGCAGATAGACCGTCGCGAAATTTCGCCACTGGCGGTCCGTTCCCTGCCATCCGAAGGAGAGGATCGTGTAAAAGGTCTTGCGCCATCCGACTGCGGTTTCGCGCGCGTTCGCTACGTCAGGGATCAGGCCAGTGAACAGGAACACCGTACTGATCGTCAGGTAAGTGCTGATCGCGAAAAAGTCCCAGACCAGCGGCGAGCGGAAATCGGGCTGAAGGAAACGTTCGTTGGGGTAAGGCACGCACCAGTAGAAGAACCATACACGGCCCAGATGGATCAGCGGGAATAGTCCCGCCGTAAGCACGGCGAACACAGTCATCGTCTCGGCGCAGCGATAAACCGCGGTTCTCCATCGGACCCGAAACAGGAAGAGAATCGCCGAGATCAAAGTGCCCGAGTGCGCGATACCGACCCAGAAGACGAAATTGGTTATATAGACCGCCCACATATTGGGTTGACCATAGCCAGTCACACCCAGGCCCTTGTAAATCTGGTTAGTCCAGAACGCCAGGCCGAGCGCGGTCAGGAAGGCGCAGAAGGCCACCCACAGCCAATACTTGAGACCGCCGGGAGCCATCGCCCGCTGGACGTTGCGGTCGATGTCGAGATAGCTCGGCTGGATGTTGGTTTCGACGGCGGCAGCCATTTATGCGTTCCCCTTATCCCGATAAAGCGCGCGAAGGTAGGTGACCTGAGGCAGGGCGTTGAATTCCGGCAACATCGTGTAGTTGCGCAACTTGTTGTCGGCTCGCCGTTTCAAGACCGCGCTGTTCGGGTCGTTCAGGTCGCCGAAGGTAATCGCTCGCGCTGGACAGGCCTGGGCACAGGCTGGGATGATCTCGCCGTCGACCAGCTTGCGGTTCTCCGTGCGGGAGTCGATCTCGGCAGTGGTGATGCGCTGGATGCAGAAAGTGCATTTCTCCATCACGCCCATGCCCCGCACAGCCACGTCCGGATTGAGCTGAAGGTTGAGCGGCTCCGGCCATTCGGGCCCGTACCAGTTGAATCGCCGCACCTTGTACGGACAGTTGTTCTCGCAGAAACGCGTCCCGATGCAGCGGTTGTAGATCTGCGCGTTGAGACCTTCGGGCGTGTGTGCTGAGGCGAAAACCGGACATACCGGCTCGCATGGCGCATGGTCGCACTGCTGGCACATGATCGGCGCCATATAGAGCAACGGGGCGTTCTCCTCATCGCGCGGGATGAAACGCTCTATCCGGATCCACGACATAATCCGGCCCAGGGCGACGTTATCCTTGCCCTCGACTCCGATATTGTTTTCGGCATAGCAAGCGGCTACGCATGCGCTGCACCCAGTGCATGAGTTGACATCGATCGTCATACCCCATTTGTGTCCCGTGTATTCGAACGGCGGATACATCTCATAAGGCACATCGAGATGCGGAGCGCCTTCGACCTCGGGCACGACACCTTTAGCCAGGTCGTCCACCGTCATGGTCTCGATGATCGAGCGTCCCATCATGTCGCTTTTGCCGAGAGGGGTTACCAATTTGTATTGCTTCTCGGTCCGGCGGGCGTCGACGGCGATGCCGCGCGAGCCATCGGGCAAGTAGGCCCAAAGGTTGACGCCCCGGCCCTGTGCGTAGCGGCCGTACGAGGTATGACCCTGGCCGATCGGCATCGCTATCACGCCGGGCTTCACCAACGGGGTGATATGAACCGCGGCTTCGAGGGGACCGTTAGGAGTATCGATCTCGATGACGTCGATACCGGCGTAGAGACGGGTCGTTTCGTAGGTTTCCTTGATGCCGAGTTTTGCCGCCGTATCCGGATGCATCTCGGCCCAGCCGTCCCATACGATCTGGCTGACCGGGTCGGGAATCTCCTGTAACCAGGACTTGTTGGCGCCGCGCCCGTCGTAGAAAAAAATGTGCGGGAACGCCGCCAGCGTGAACGCGCCGGAGGCCGATGCTACGGCCACAGGTTTGCGCCTGAGCACGTCGGCGTTGAGCTTCAAGACGATCGGCGCGGCTTCGCGAAATACACCGCCCTTGCGCAGAGCGCCGTTCCAGAATTCGGTGGTGTTCGCGTCGGGAGCGATCTTTCCCTGCAGGTCCTGCCAGGCCGAGTTGATGGCGTCCGCTGCGTTTTCCCATGGAAGGTTCTGCGCACCGGCTCCGAGATGTGCCGAACTGAGGAGAATGTCGTGCAACGGACGGCTTGCGAACACCGGCTGCATCACTGGCTGCCCAAGTCCGTAGACGCCGGCGCGAGGCGCCGTGTCGCGCCAGCTCTCGAGTGCGTGATGGGTCGGAATCAATAGATGAGCCGAGTCGGCGGTCTCGTCTGGCGCATCTCCCAGCCACACCACGAACGGTGAGCGTTTGATCGCGGGCTCCACGCCCCATGACGGCGGCATTGAAAAAACGGGATTCGCGCCGCCGGCCACCAGGACCATGTCGACCTGACCATCGTGGATGGCCTGAACGACGGCCCGCGTCTCGTCACGGCGCGTGAGAGATTCCGCCGGCGCTCCCTCCGGGAAGAACATTGTGCGGCCGAGGTTGCCGGTCACGGCATTCAGGACGTAAGCAGCAACATAAGTCTGGGGGTCTTCCCCGCCCGGCAGTGCCAAAGCGCCGTCGGCCTGCCCGAACCAGGAGCCGAGCCGATTTATCGTTTCGACGGGAACACCGGTACGCTCGCTTACGCTGTGCGGATCGTAGTCCTCGACAAAGCTTTTCAGCGCCTCGGAGTTGATGCCGGAATCCTGCGAGACCCATCCCTGATTGACTATTACGTTCAGCACGGCCATCGCGAGCGTGCTCTCGGCTCCGGGATTGGCCGCGATCCATTCGTCTGATTTGGCGCCGGTCAGGCCGAGCCGCGGGCTGATGTAGGCGGCTTTGCCAATCGTCAGGCCACCCTTGCGCATCCGTGGGGCACGGAATTCGGCGTACTGCCGCGTCTGTTCGACCGGAGAGCCCCAGGTTTCGAGAAAATCCGCGCCAAAGGAGATTATCGTCTCCGCCTGGTCAAGCCTGTATACAGGCAGGTCACGCCGGCCGAAGCAGGACTCGGCAGCGGCCCGGGCCGGTTCTTCACCGATCCGCTCCCAGAAGACAATGCGACTCGATCCCCATGCTGCGAGCCACGACTTCGAAATCTTGTCCAGAGTCGGGCCCTGCGGGGTCCCGATGAAAGCGATGCGATCCTTCCCGACTTTGGCCGCCGCGGCCAACTTCGTGTTGAGAGTGTCGAGGGCTTCGTCCCAGGAAATTTCGACGAGTGAACCGTCCTCCCGTCTCTTCTTCGGCTTAGCCAACCGATCGGGGTTATAGAGCCCCTGGAGCGCGGCCTGGCCGCGGGCGCAAACCGAACCCTGACTGATCGGATCAGCAGGGTTTCCCTCGAGCTTGATTACCCGGCCCTCACGGACCCGCGCCACAATCCCGCAGCCTGCCGAGCACTCGTTACACGTCGTCGCGTAGAAGGTGGGGACGCCCGGAATGACGTTCTCATCGGGAACGACGTAGGGGATTATCTTTCTGGCGGCCGGCTCGCAACCTGGAATCGCCGCTGCCGCACTCGCCGTAGCAGCAAGCTTCAGGAACGACCGCCTGGATAGTCCGTCTGACATTGGTGCTCCTCGCTCAGTGGTGGCAGACAAAGCAATCCTGGGTGGCGCCGCGCTTGACGTGGCAATTGAGGCAGAAGCCCATGTTAATCTCATGTACCGGAACGACGCGGTCCATCGTTTCGACCGGTCCATGACATTCCTGGCAGGCCACCCCGGCCCAGATGTGCGGCTTATGCACAAAACGCACGAAATCGGGCAGCGTATAAACCCGATTCCATCGGATCTCGAAGGGCGGCTGATGGTCGTCGGTCCAGGGTTGGGTCACCGGTTTGAGTCCTCCGGTCAGCCCGCTCCCGTGGCATCCGACGCATCGTTCGACCGGGGGCACACCCGAGGTCTGCGATCGTCGCGCGTAC
>JASHZA010000124.1 GCA_030042765.1 Candidatus Binataceae bacterium
TTTGCTCGTGCTATCCGTGGTCTGTGCTCGGGCTACCGCCGGTGTGGTACAAGAGCACGCCCTATCGATCACGTGCGGTCAGCGACCCCCGCGGCGTGCTCAAGGAATTCGGGCTCGAGCTCGGCCCCGAAGTAGAGGTTCGCGTGTGGGATTCGAGCGCCGAGATGCGTTACATGGTTCTGCCGATGCGGCCGCCCGGTACCGATAATCTGAGTGAACAGGAACTTGCCTCGATCGTAACGCGCGACGCGATGATCGGGACGGCAATCGTCAAGTATCCACCGGACGGGGCTTCGGACGCAGGCACGCCGGCCCGTTGAAGCGCCTAAAGAATTGGCGAGATTGGAGGGAAGCGCGATGCCGGCTTCACTTCAGGACTTGATGGAAGAGTTTCCGACCGACCAGGCTAATTTCGCGGAACCGTGGGAGGCACGCGTCTTCGCTCTCACGGTGAGTCTCGCTGAAAGCGGCCGCTTCGTGTGGAATGAATTTCGCGACAGGTTGATCGCCGAGATCACGATTGCAAACGCCACCGAGCAGGCGAACGATCCGAAGCCAACGTATTATGAATGCTGGCTGGCCGCGCTTGAAAAGCTACTCGCTGCGAAGGGCATGACTGACGAGGCCGCGGTCTCGGAACGTGCAGAACTTATCGCAGCCAATCCGCCAGCGCGAACCAAGGCAGTATCATTGGGACCGGTCAAAATCGCCTGAGCCCGACGGGGAAAGATCACTTTCGCGCCGGCGGTGCGAGCACGAATCGCTGCCATTCGGCCAGGTGGCTCAAGGTACCCAGGTTCGGCATCCGATCGAGATATACCTCGCCCTTGAGATGGTCCGTCTCATGCTGGATAACCCGGGCGTGAAAATCACTGGCTACAAAGTCCAGTGACTCGCCCTTACGGCCGAGGGCCGTCACCCGCAACTGCTTAAAACGGGGCACCGTTCCGCGCATCTCGGGAATGCTCAGGCATCCCTCCCAATCCTCGACGGTCGAGACGTCGAGCACGGTGACCTGCGGATTGATCAGGAATGTCAGCGGCACCGGCGGCATGTCCGGATACCGCGGATGCTGGTCGACTTCGAGCACCGCCACCTGAAGCGAGAGGTGCACCTGCGGTCCGGCCAGACCGACGCCGCTGTACTCGCGCATGGTCTCGACCATATCGTCGAGGAGTCGCTGAAACTCGGGCGTCCCTATCTGCCCAGGATCGACCGGGACCGCAGGAGTCCGGATCACCGGATGGCCGAGGCGAGCAACCTTGAGGATCATGGGACCAGGCTTCCTCGTTCATTTCTCCGCTGACAACCAGCGGCGGCGCGATTGTAGCGAGTAAATCTGACAACGGAAAGCCGCCCGATCCTTGCGTCCCCGAGATTGCGGAACCTCGCGCGACGGTTTCCGACCTTAGGACTGAGCCTTGTAGACAGGGATGATCTCCTTGGCAAAGCGTCGGATGAAATCCCGATCGGTGGGAGAAACGGAAAAAATAAGGTGGGTTACCCCGGCAGCAGCGTAGGCGTCGATCTCGCGGCGCGCTTCGTTCAATGCAAACAGACCCGACAACAAGACTGATTTCTCGATCGTCGCCGGGTCGCGTCCGATGCGCTCGCAATGGTCCTGAAGGCGTGCGATTTTATGACGAAATACATCCGGCGTGCCGAACGAATTCCAAATCTGCGCGTGGCGCGCCACTATCCCGAGCGCGATGTTCTCGCCAGTTGCCCCGACCAGAATCGGCGGATGCGGTTTCTGCAACGGCTTCGGATTGAAGCTCGCGTTTTCTAATGAGTAATACCGGCCGTTGAAAGTCGCGCGCTCCTGTTTCCACAGCAGTTTGATCAGATCGAGTGCTTCGTCGAGACGGCGGAGGCGGCCACCGGTCGTGTGAAACGGGATGCCGTACTCGCGATGTTCCAGATCGAACCATCCGGCGCCAATCCCGAGGATCAGCCGGCCGCCGCTGATGATATCGACCGTCGTCGCCATCTTCGCCAGAACGGCCGGATGGCGATACGTATTGCCGGTCACCATAACGCCGAGGCGGACGTTGCGGGTGGCCATCGCAAGCGCGGCAAGCGCCGTCCAGCCTTCCAGACATGGCCCCGTTGGATCGGAAAAGATCGGCAGAAAATGGTCGAAGACCCAGGCTGTGTCGTATCCGAGCGTATCCACCTCCTGCCAAAGCGACAGCATCTCAGGCCATGTCGTATGCTGTTGTGGGGTCTGGATACCGAAGCGGATGGGATGCGATATGTTTGCCATGACTCCGAATCGTACTCCGCAGGCGCGAAGCGATAAAACTGTCGCGGCCGGCGCGAGCCGTACTATGAACCCGCCGCCGTGACGCGCGAACCATTCTGGAGGTTCGCGGGGGGCTCGAGGATCACCTGTTCGCCGCCCTCGAGTCCGCTGCGAATCTCGATACCGTCCTGTAGTTCACGCCCGGTGGTGATGGCAACGCGATAGGCAACGTTATCGCGTAACACCCATACGGCTTTGCCCGCACCGTCGCTCACGATGGCCTTTTTGGGAACGGTAACCAGCGGCGCCGCCTGGGGACGCGCATCGCCGGCCAGAAAAGTCACCTTGGCACTCATCTCCGGGCGGATAATGCTCAGATCGGGATCGCGGAGTTTCACTTCGACCTTGACCGTGCCCTTTTGGCGGTCAGCCTCCGGGTAGATTTTAGCGACAAACGCCGCGAAAGATTTGTCGGGGTAAGCGTCGGGAATTACGGCGACCGGCTGTCCCATCGTGACCTTGGCAATATCCGATTCGTTGATGTCGACTTCGGTGCGCATATCCGTGGTGTCGGCAAGTTGGACGATATCGGTGGCGCCGCCACCGGCCTGAACCTCGCCGCCGTAGTTAATCGTGTCGCCCAGCTCGCGATACTTCTGCAGCACGATCCCGTCGATCGGCGATACGATCTTGCACTGGCTGACATTGAAACGCGCGTAATCGATCGCGCCCTGCGCGCGCTTAAGGTCAGCCTCGGCCACCGCCAGCGCGTTCTCCGCGACGTCTAGTTGGTCCTGCGATGCCACCTGATCGCGAAAGAGTGTTCGCAGGCGCGCCGCCTGAGCCTGCTTCAGCTTGACGTTGGCGAGCGCCAGGTCACGGTCCGCTATGGCCTGGCGAAGTTGCGCCTGATAGTCGCGATCGTCGATTCGCGCGAGCAGGTCGCCCTTATGAACGTGCTGGCCCTCCTCGATGGGCTCTTCAACGATTTGGCCCAGAATCTTGGTCCCGATGATGATGTACTTGTGCTGAGTGACAACATAGCCCGAGCCAGTCAACACGACGCCGGGCTGGTCTGCCGACCTGACGCTGGTGATGGCGGTCCGCACTTCCGGTGGCCGTCCCAAAGTATGAACGTAAGCGAGGTACCCGGCGGCGCCGGCGGCCGCAATCGCGACGACGATCGCGATCGCGGGTAAGAGGCGCCGCCGAGGGACTGCGGCGGCCGGCCGATCAATGCGGAGCGATTCGAGGTCGCGGATATTCGGGCCACGGGGCGATCCTTCAGGCACCGTTAGCGGCTCCTTAGGGAATCGACCACGCTCATTCGCATCGCTTGACGCGCCGGTAGCCATCCACCGATCAGGCCCATCGCGGCAGCAAAAAGCATTGCTTCGATGACCATCCGCGCTGTGATGCGGAAACTGAAGACCATCGTCGAAAAGGTTTGAAGATTCGACACCGTCGCCGAGAATCCGTTGACCGGCAGCGCCAGGATCACGCCGAACACACCTGCCAGCGATGCGAGGATCAACGATTCGATGAGGAACGAGAACATCACGGCGGCGGGGCTGAAACCCAGGGCGCGAAGCGTGCCGATCTCCTTGGTGCGCGCCGATACCGCCGCATACATAGTGTTCATCGCGGCGAAGATAGCGCCGATCGCCATGATGATCGCGACCACCATCCCCAGCGCGCGCATGCGGTCGGCGGTCAGCGTCTGATCGCGGTAGTAGTCATCCTCGCTCTCGGCCTGAAGGTTAATCCGCGGGTCGTCGGCGATTCTCCGGATAAACGCGGCGTCGTCGGCACCGGGTGCGAGCTTGATCCGTACGACGGCGTAGTAGAGACCGCGCGCAGAGTCCTTCTGCACCTGGTAAAGGTCGCCCCACACTTCGGATTCGAATGAGCTGCCACCGGCCTCGAAGATACCAACCACTTTCCATGCTCCGCGTCCGATGTGGAGCGTGGAACCGATCGTACAATCGCGATACCGGCCGACCAATCCGCGCCCCACGATCACCTCGTTCAATCCGGGCTTGAACATGCGGCCCTCGATGATATGGACCCTGTCATGGACGAGCATTCCGATCTGCTCTATGCCGCGAAGCACAAGATTATCGCGGCTGCCGTCGATCCGGGCGGCCAGCGCCTGCACAGGCAGTTCGGGCGATGCGTAGGGTTCGCCTGACGGGGTGCGACGGATCGCGGCCAGGTACTTAAGCGCCTCGTACTGCGCGATTGAAAATCCCGAGACCGTCTCGGTCGTCGCGCCCCGGCGCAGCACGACCATGTTGTCGGGCGAGCCGCCGCTCTTGATGGCGGAGTCGAGTCCGGCCACCATCGCCATAACGATTGCAAATACCAAAACCACCAGCGCGATTCCGCCGCCGGTCATCGCGCTGGAAACGCGCCGCACAAGCAGGCTGCGCAGGTTGTACTTGAGCGGTATCGCCATCTCATGCCACCGCCCGTAACGCATCCACGATATTGCGCCGAGCCGCCGCGGAGGCGGGAACAATCGCGCTCAAAAGGCCAATCAGGGCCGCCGCGATCAGCGCTTCAAACAAAACTGACGCCGGCATCCGGATCGCGCCAATCACGCCCTGCATCGTGATGAGCTTGAGGACCAGATACGCGGTGCCAGCTCCCAGCAAGCCGCCGGCGAGAGCGATAATGAGTGATTCCGCGAGCAGCATCGAAAGAATGACTCGGGCGGGAAAGCCGATCGAGCGCAGTACTGCGATTTCGGAGCGCCGCTCCCG